>JAIRKB010000001.1 GCA_031260385.1 Propionibacteriaceae bacterium
CTGAGGTAGGCGGGCGAGAGGTGGACTTGGGCGGCGATCCGGTTGAGATTGAGATCGGAGGCATACTGGTTTTCGATCACCCGCTGGACGGTGTTGGCGACGCTGTCGGCGGCCCCAGGCGGGGGACTAGCGGCGAGCTCGGTCATCATCGTGGTGAACACCGCCGACAACTCTTCCCGCCTACGGCTCCGCGAAGCTTGCTCGATCCGCTCGCGGATAGTGGCGACCTCGATCAGACCCCAAGACTGGTAGGCCCGGGTGATCAGATCGTACAACAGGTAGTGGAGGTAGACCAGGTTAATGATCGTGACCTGAAAGACCTGGGCCGCGAGTGAGGCGAACCGGCGACTGGTGGTCTCGGCATCACGGTTTTCGATTGCCGCAATGATCGCCCTCCGACTCACTTCGAGCTCGGCCTCAACTAGGCTTGTCAGGACCGGAATGTGGCTGGCGATGACGATTCCCGGGGCAGCGATGGTCTCCGTTCGCCACCCGGCGAGTTGGCGGGCTTGGGCGGCGATCAGCTCGCTACTCTCAAGGGGGTCGCCGATCAGAATTGAACAGTCCTGGGCCAGGATCTGGTGTAAGTCGCGCCTCAGCTTGCGCGCTAGCTGAGCGAGCGCGGCCTCATCTAGCCGCGTTTGGGAGCGCAGTACGATGAACGCGGCGTTGCCCGAGAGGTTGACGTAGGTGTCGAAGGTCGGTGTATAGATCGCGACGAGGCGCCGCAAGGTCGGTTCATCTTCGGCGCACACCTCGCCGGGGGTTGCCAGGTTGAGCAAGGCAAACCACGACCCCTCGTCGGCGCCCGTACACGCTTCGCCGTCGCCAAATTCGTCCGCCCAGGCTATGTTCTCCACCGCACCACCTTCACCACTTTTAGCATAATCGGTGATCAACGGGCATATCTAGTCGGGAGCCAATTGCGAAAAGATGTCCAAGGTTTCGAGGAATTCTCCTATGGTTCCCCCAATCTCCCACTCGTAGCCTTGGTGGCCGAGGTCACTGATTAACAAAGAGGAGACAACATGAAAAGACTAACGAAACTGGCTTGCCTCACCCTTGGCGCTGCGGTTTCGGTTGCCTTGATGGCTGGTTGTAGCACCGGCCCCGGCCAACCAGAACCTGGTGCCAAGCCAGTCGTACGCCTGACCTACTGGAATTCTGAGGAGACGATGGCGAGCATGCTGAGATATATCTCGACCGCCGTGCCCGATGTCAAAGTCGAGTTCCAGTTCATCGACAACACCAACTACGCCACTATCGTCGACACCCAACTAGCGGCCGGCGAAGGCCCGGATATCATCGTCGAGGCGCCAAACTCGTCCCGCAAGCACGCTCGCCAGGGCTACCTCGAAGACCTCTCAACGCTAGCGAAAGGCTTCTCGGCGGCTGGCAACTCCGTCTTCACCCACGAAAACAAGGTCTACGGTTTGCCGGGCGTGAGCTGGTTCGAAGGGACCTGGTTCAACAAGGAGCTCTTTGCCAAGCACAATATCGCCTTGCCAACGACCTTTGCCGAATATATCGAGGTCTGCAAGAAGTTCAAGGAGTTGGGCATCAAGCCGCTAGCGGCGGGCCTGCAATCCTGGGAGCCAATGCTCAAGAACTCGATGGCTTATGTGACCGCCGAATACCTGTCCACCCCGGCCGGGAGCGACTTCGGGGAAAAATATCGCAATGGCCAGACCACCCTTGATGGAACCTGGAACCCCTATATTGACCAATGGTCAGCGCTGATTCGCGCTGGTGTCTACACCAAGGAAATGACCGGGATCAGTCACGAGCAGGCGATGGAAGAGTTCGCTTCCGGTAAGGCGGCGATGTTCTGCTCTGGGCCTTGGGATCTGGACGCGATCTTGGCGAAGAACCCCAAGCTCGACCTTGACATGATGCCTTTCCACGGCACTAAGGCGAGCCCGGATGGCACCGGCTGGCTGATTGGTGGCCCTGGTGGCGGTTTCGCGGTTAACGCCAACTCCAAGGTCAAGCCGGCAGCGATGAAGGTCCTCGAAGCGATTGCCACCCCCGAAGGCCAGAAAGCCCTCGTCGCGGACTCCAAAGGCTCTTCGTCCTACCTGATCGGGCTTGATGCTGGCTTGCCGAAGTATTACAACTCGGTGGTCTCCACTATCGAAGCTGGCAAGATTCTCTGCCCCTGGGATGACTGGGGTACGGCTGGTGGCGCCCACCGTGAGTACGGGGTTGAGATGCAGAAATATCTGATGGGTGAGGTCGATATCGCGACCGCCCTGAGCAACGTCGACAAGACCGTAAAGGAATTGTTGAGTAAGTAAATGATGGGGCGCTGGTAGTCCCCTATGGCTACCAGCGCCCACTCAGATAAGGAGCGTCATGTTATCTGGCCGAGGGTCCAAACCGGGCAGCTTGGGGAAGTATTTCTACCTGTTTTTGCTCCCAGCCCTCGCCGTCTTCTTGACCTTTTCGATCCTGCCGTTTGCCTTCACCGTCTACTACTCCTTCACCGACTACACCGACATGAACCTGAAGAACCTCAATTTTGTGGGGTTGGACAACTATGTCAAGGCCTTGGCTACACCGTTGATGCGCAAGGCGATCCTTAACTCGGTGATCTACGCCTTCTGTATGACCGGACTGCAGATCCTGGTTGCCCTCCCCCTCGCGGTTCTCGTTAACCTGAAGCTAAAAACCCGCAACTTCTTGCGGGCGGTCTTCTTCTTCCCGGCGGTGTTCTCGGCCCTAATCGTCGGTTACCTGTGGAGCTACATCCTGTCCTCCTCCAACTACGGTCTGGTCAACAATCTTTTGAGCGGGCTCGGGCTAGACACCTTCCACTTCTTTGGGCCCAAGACGGCTTTGGGGTCGGTGATCCTCTCCCAGATCTGGCAGTGGGCCGGCTGGGCGATGGTAATCTTCCTGGCCAACCTCCAGTCGGTTCCCCAAGAACTCTATGAAGCAGCCGATATTGACGGCGCTAGCAAGGTCAAACAGTTCTTCCACGTGACCTTGCCGCTGATGGCGCCATCGGTGAAGATCATCGCCATCACCTCCCTGATCGGCGGGCTGAAGGTCTTCGACATCATCTACGCCATGACCAAAGGTGGCCCGGGTGACACCACCGAAACCGTGATGACCGTGATGTTACGCCACGGGGTGTCGAAAGGGTTTTACGGCGTCGGCGCGGCCTTCGGCGTCATGTTCTTCATCGTCGTGATTGCCATCAGCGCTTCGGTGACCAAGTTGATGGGGAAATGGAGTGCGGCAATCTCATGAGCCTTTTCGTACGTTCGCGGGCGCGGCGGTCGCGTCGGGGGACCATCATCGTGGAATCCGCCCTCGTCTTGCTAGCGCTAGTCTGGTTCATCCCGGTCTATTACCTGATCGTGACGACGCTCAAGACCGCCAAAAACGCCACTGATTCCCCGCTCGGGTGGCCCGACCCGATCATGGTGAGCAATTACGCGGCGGCCTGGGAGCGGATGCAGTATCCCCGGGCCTTCCTAAACACCGCCTTCATATCGGTCACCAGTGTGGCCCTCGTCATCCTGCTCGGCGGGCTAGCCGGGTATGCGATTGCCCGCAGTCGCACCAAGGCCGGCCCCCGGTTCTTCTTGCTCTTCTTATCTGGTCTAGTCGTGCCCTTCCAGATGAATATCATTTCCTTGTTTTCGATTGTGAAACACCTCGGTCTGATGAACACCCCTTGGGCGGTGATCCTCGTCAACGTGGCGATCAACCTGCCTCAGGCGGTCTTCCTGCTCAAGGAGTTCATCTGCGCGACCGTACCAATCGAACTAGAGGAGGCCGCCGATATTGACGGCTGTTCGGTGCCGACCAAGTTCTTTCGGATCGTCTTTCCCTTGCTCAAACCGGTGGTGGCGACCTTAGCGATCATCACCACCCTGAATGTCTGGAATGAGTTCTTGATCCCGTTGCTCTTCTTGCAAACCCGCGATCGCGGCGTGATCCTCCAGGAGGTGGCGCGCAATATCGGGCAGTTTTCCACTGATTGGACGGCGATGTTCCCGATGATGATGTTGGGGGTGCTACCGCTGGTTATCTTCTATATCTTCATGCAGAAATACATCATCGCGGGCGTCGCTGCCGGAGGGTTGAAGGGATGATGGACTCTTTGCTAGTGATCGTGCCCCATCCCGATGATGAGATCTTGACCTGCGGGGGTTGGCTCTACGAGCGTCAAGCGCGCGGTCTGCCGACCTGGGTGGTTGTCGTTACCAATGGGGATGTGGCGGGATCGGCGGCCGGGCTTGCGCGCTTACGGGAGTCTTTGGCGGGGCTTCAAGTGTTGGGGGTCCGTTCTGATCAGGTGGTTTTCCTGGGGTATGCCGACACCGGGATGTCGGTTGACGACTCCTTCCTCTATGGGCTCTTTGCTGAGGACGATTCCAGTCGGATCCACCTCGGACGGGCGGGGGTGGCAACCTACGGCTTGCCCGATCATTTGGACTTTCGCACCAGGATGTACGGGAGGGCGGCGCCCTACACCCGGGGGGATCTGGTCGCTGATCTGAGAGCACTAATTGGTGAGCATCGACCGGAGACTATCGTGACGACCGCACCGGAGGATACCCACGGTGATCATGCGGCGTTGTATTGGTTTGTACGGGAGGTGGTGAGCGGGTTCGAATCGTACCGTCCCAATATCTTGACCGCCCTAGTCCATAGTGCCGACGGCGACGCGGCCTGGCCTCGGCGGAGCGGCGAGGACACGGCGATGACCGTCCCCTACTGCCTAGCTGGGTATCCGCTGCCGATCTCCCGGTTGCTCACCCCCCAGGCTCGCCTCGCCAAAGGCGCGGCCCTGCGCTGTCACGCTACCGCGCTAACCGCTGATGCTCGCGAGTTTCTCGAGGCCTTTCTCAAACGCGACGAACTATTCTGGATAAGGCAGGCCGATGACTGAACCGATCTATCCCGTCGAGGTCTGGACCGTGACCGAGCGGGAGTTCTCACCAGCGGTCAACTACCGCAATGAAACGACGTTTGCCCTAGCCAACGGCAGTATTGGCACGCGGGGGACCTTCGAGGAAGGTTATGACTTCCCCGATGATGTCGGTCTAGACGGGACCTTCCTCAATGGGTTCTACGATAGTGAAGAGATCCGCTATGGCGAGTGGAATTACGGTTTTCCGACGCATAGTCAGTCCCTGCTCAACCTGCCTGGGCTTAAAACCACCGAGATCTACCTCGACTCGGAGCGCCTCGACCTGCGCCAAGGCCGGGTCGTTGACTACGCCCGGACCCTCCATCTGAGCGATGGTCTGCTAACACGGCATTTCCAGTGGACCTCCC
>JAIRKB010000020.1 GCA_031260385.1 Propionibacteriaceae bacterium
ATCGTGCAGTATCTTGGCGCTGACAATGTCGCCGGTGGGCGTCAGAGCGCTCAGGCAATGCTGAACGATTTCGGGGCCGATGCGCCGATCAAGATCGGTTTCGTGACCGAACCTGATGAGGTCCCGGTCTTGCTCCGCGACCAGGGCTTCGAAGAAGTCATCGCCTCCAACCCGAACGCCGAAGTCGTTGCCAAGGTTGACGGTAACGTCCAAGACGACGTTTCGATGCGGGTGACCACCGAGCTGTTGACCGGTAACCCGGATATCCAAGCGATCTTCGCATCGACTGGCCCTCACGCCAATGGCGCGATCCAAGCGATTCAGACCATGGGTAAGAATGTTAAGGTTTACGGCTTCTGCGTTTCCGAGATGCCGTTGACCGAGATGTATCCCTTCTGTGTCGCCCAAGAGCCCGAAGACTACGGTCGCCGGGTGATCGCTGAGATCGAAGCTTGGTTGGGTGGGGCCACCCCCGCGCAAGAGATCCTTCGTCCGTTGAAGGAGTTCTTCGTTGGTGACACCCCCGCCCCAGGCGAGGTTGGCTAATGACCACGGCCGGGCTGGATGCCCTCGTTGACACCTCCGGACTTGCCGTCCGGAACATCACCAAGCGTTACTCCGGTGTGGAGGCGCTTGGGGGGGTCTCCGTCGAAATCCAGCCCGGCCAAATCCTCGGGCTTGTCGGTCACAATGGGGCCGGCAAGTCCACCCTTCTGAAAACCATGTCGGGAGCGATTCGCCCCGACTCTGGCACGATTACGATTGATGGGCGGGAGGTTGTTTTCGCCCATCCCGCCGATGCCCTAAAAGAAGGCATCGCGACGGTCTACCAAGAACTCTCCTTGCTGCCCAACCTAACGGTGACCCAGAATGTCTTTCTCGGTCACGAAAAAACCGCTGGCGGGGTGCTGCGCCTGCCGGCGATGAAAGCCGCCGCCACCGAAGCGATGGCTGAGCTCAGCCTGCCGGTCGATGTTGACCGAGTGGTCGGCTCTTATCCGGTGGCGGTTCGCCAATTGATGGAGATTGCCGTTGCCATCCACCGCGATGCCCGCTACCTCCTGCTCGACGAACCGACCACCTCCTTGGAGGGTGAGCAGATCACCGAGCTACTAGCGGTTGTCAAAACTCTGGCCCGCGAACGCGGCATCGGGGTGCTTTACATTAGCCACAAACTTGAAGAGCTGTATCAGATCTCTGATCGGGTGGTCGCTCTCGTTGATGGCCTTGTCCGGATTGACGGTCCGACTTCGAGCGTGCCACGGGCTGATCTGATTGCCGCTATCGCGGGGTCCGAAGCCGCCGATCTCCATCTCAATGAGAAACCAGACCGCGAAGTCGTTGCCACCGACCCTGATCTGGCACCAAGTTTGGTGGCCGTGAGCCTTCGTACTCCCGTTCTAGAAGACGTCACGGTCACCGCTTATCCCGGCCAAGTCCTCGGCACCTACGGTCTGGTTGGCTCTGGACGAACCGAGTTCTTGCGCGTCTTGATGGGTTTGGATCCCCTCGTTGCGGGGTCGGTCGAGCTTTTCGGCCGACCCTATCAACCGACCAATACCTCCCGGGCCGCCAAACTTGGCCTCGCCTACGTCACCGAGGAACGTAAAGCCGCTGGGATCGTGCCGGTGCTTAATTCGCTTTATAACGTCGCCTTGCCGATCCTCCATCGCTTCGCCCGCTTCGGGGTTCTCAATGTCCGCAAGATGCAGGAGAACTCCGAGGCGGTCCTCGATCAACTCCGCGTGCTCGGGGATCGCCGGGTCTCCGTCGAGAACCTCTCTGGCGGCAACCAGCAGAAGGTCGTTCTGGCCCGGGCCTTAGGTCAGACACCGAAGGTCTTGTTGCTCGACGAGCCAACCAAAGGCGTCGATATTGGCGTTAAGGTGGAGATCCACCGCCTGATCCGCGAACTAGCGCGGGACACCGGGATGACCATTATCCTGGTCTCTTCGGAAGAAGAAGAGATCTTGGACGTCTCCGACGTCGTTAGTGTTTTCGCGGCCGGGCAGTGTCGAGACGAGCGGCGATCAACCGTTGGCTTGACGATTGCCGACTTGCGTCAAGCGGCCTGGGCAGCCCCCCAACAATACGCTGTCCTGCCGGATTAGGAGAGTAAATGGAAACCGCTGATACCGCCGTCTTGAGCGCGGGACGTCAGGTTGTGGCCACCGAGTTGTCTGGATTGCAGTCTTTGGTCGATAATTTCGACCCGGCTTTTGCTGAGGTCGTCAACTGGCTGGCGGACTGCCGGGGTAAGGTCTTCGTTTCTGGCGCTGGGACCTCCGGGGCGATGGCCCACCGGATGGCCCACCTGCTGTCAGTCTGCGGCACCCCCGCTTTGGCCCTCCAGCCCGCTGATGCCCTTCACGGTACGATGGGGGCGGTGGCAGCTGGTGACATCCTGATCGCCATTTCGCGCGGTGGCAAGTCGGCGGAGATTAATGAACTCTGTGACCGGGTGCGCCAGCGGGGCGCCAAGGCGATTGCTTTGACCTCTAATCCGGATTCCCCCTTGACTAGGGTGGTCGATCTCGTGGTGATCCTACCGACCGATGACCAGATTGATCCCGGTGGGGTGATTGCCATGGGATCGACCCTGGTGGTGGGGGCTTGGGGGGACGCTTTGGCGACGGTTTTAATGCGGGTCAGGGGTTATAGTTGGGATGAGATGTTGTTCACTCACCCCCTCGGAGCGGTCGGTGAGGAGACC
This sequence comes from Propionibacteriaceae bacterium, assembly GCA_031260385.1. GTDB lineage: Bacteria > Actinomycetota > Actinomycetes > Propionibacteriales > Propionibacteriaceae > WQYJ01. Next base: position 2,714 of record JAIRKB010000020.1, read on the forward strand.
CACGATCTCGCACCCCTGGATCCACTGATCGCCTGATGGACTGACTAGAAAGGGCGGGGACATGGCTCTCGTCGTTGGTGTTGACTCCTCTACCCAGTCCTGCAAGGTTGAAATTCGCGATGCCGAGACGGCTCGGGTCGTGGCGAGCGGGTCCGCGCCTCATCCGCGGACGACTCCCCCGGTCTCCGAGCAACATCCCAAGCAGTGGTGGCAGGCCTTTGTGGCGGCTTTCGAGCAAGCCAAAGCCGGGGTGGACCCGTCGCAGATTGGGGCGATTGCGGTGGCAGCGCAATGTCATGGGTTGGTGTTGTTGGATGGGTCGGGCGCGGTGTTGCGTCCGGCGAAACTGTGGAATGATCTGACCTCGGCTCCCCAAGCTGAGGCGATGGTGACGGCGGCAGGCGCGCCCTTCTGGGCGGACGCGGTGGGCTCGGTGCCGAACGCCGCTTTCACAATCTCGAAACTGGCCTGGGTGGCGGAGCACGAGCCGGAAATCCTGGCGCGAGCGGCGTCGGCTTGTCTGCCCCATGACTGGTTGACCTGGAAACTGTCGGGTCGGTTGGTGACCGATCGCTCGGAGGCTTCGGGCACGGGTTATTATTCGGCGCGGGAGTCGGCCTACCGGCGCGATATCTTGGGTGAGTTTGGGCGGGTCAGCGCGGAGTTGGCCTTGCCAGAGGTCTTAGGCCCGGATACGGCGGTAGGGCTGATCGATCCGGCGACGGCGCGTGAACTCGGACTGGGGGCCGGGGTGCTGGTCGGGCCAGGGGCTGGTGACCAACATG
>JAIRKB010000140.1 GCA_031260385.1 Propionibacteriaceae bacterium
GGGCGCGAGAGTGTCGGAAGAGAGCCAGCCGGCCCAGACCAACTCCCAGATCGCGGTCTCGACCGCGCTGGCTAGGCTCCCCTCGCTGGTGAGGTCATCCATCGTCCAGGCTCCACCTAAGGCAAAGCGCTCCCAGCGTTGACGACTCGGCTCGGCTAGATCGTCCAATGGTCGAGGTAAGGTCAGTGGCGCCAGATCAGCGGGCCACAAGCAAATCCAACCATCGCCAGACCCGATTGACCCCTGCCCCGACCAGTAGACCTCCCCATCAAGCATCGCTTGATCGAGTAGCGCCGGGGTATAACCTTTGACCCGGCTAGGCAAGACCACCGACTCCAACATCGAGTAGGGAATCGGATAACCGGCTAGTTGCTCAACGGCGGCGCTGAGCCCTTCGCGGCCCTCGCCGGGTCGATCTAGTTCCTGCCAGCGGGTCACCAGGGAAGCAAACCGCGCTTGGGCAACCGGTTTCACCTCAGCACGCAGGCGGGTGATGATTCGGCGTCTGATTCGAGCAAGCACCTCGACGGCAAGGTATTGTTCGCCAGTGATCAGCGAAGAATAGATCCCGCGCTCGACGAGGCCTTCACCGCGTAGGCTCTCCAGGCAGGTACGGACGATCGCCGGGTCAAGGGCGTAACGAGCCGCGATCATTTCCGGTGTCGTGATGCCATGGTGACGCACCCATCGTAAGACTAGGCGGCGCAAGCTGTCCGCCTCCCCGATCGATCCAAAGATGGCGGCGTCATCGCTGAGGGCCACCATCGTGGTGGAGCCAATCGTGAGGTCAATGATGCGACCGGCTTGGCGCAGGTCTGCCAACCAGTCAGTGGGATCGACGTTACTCCGGGCCTGGCATTCGGCTTCCGTCAGCGGTCCAATCTGCCTCAGTAGATCCCAGAAGGCTTCCTTAGTCTGGGCCCCTCGCCCGGGAGCCAAACGCTGTAAGCGGGCTTCCACCTCCGCGCAGGCGGTTTCGTCGAGGAGTTGGCTCGCCCCCGACCCCAATAAGGCTGCCAGATAGTCGGCATCAACCAGACTAGCGACGTTGGCTCGTTCCGCTAGCGGTTGGTCGGCATCATAAAGAAAGGCTCCGGTATAACCGAAGAGTAGGGCGGCGGCGAACGGCGAAGGTCGAGCGGTTTCGACTTCGACAATCCGGATCGTCCGAGCGGCAATATCGCGCATCAACTGTTTGAGGTTTGCCAGATCGAAGACATCGTCGAGACATTCCCGCAAGGCTTCGGCGATGATCGGGAAATTCGGGTAGCTAGCGGCCACACCGAGCAGTTGGGCGGAGCGCAACCGCTGGAGCCACAGGGGTGAACGCTTCCCAGGATCGCGCCGTGGCAACAAGAGAGCGCGGGCGGCGCATTGACGAAAATGGGCCGCGAACAGGGCTGAGGACTCGGTTTCGCGCGCAACAATCTGCTCAATCTCATCCGCATCGAAGACCAGTTGCGCCAGCAGGTTCGGGTCTTCAACCTCCCCCAACCGGATGGTGATCCCGTCGTCGGTGACGTAGGCCTGGAGGTCGGGGGCTCTTAGATGAGAGTTCGCGCGGCGAATTTCCGCCATGATCGCCATCGCCCAAGGTTGAAGGACCGCTCGCCCTAGTTGGCAGTGGATGCAGACGCGCCAGGCTCCCATTTCGTCACGGTGCCGTTCGACAAGGATCGTACGTTCGTCGGGTAGGACGCCAGTCGCGTCGCGTTGAGCAGTGAGATAAGCCTGGAGGTTCCCTTTCGACCACTCATCTAGTTCGCTGAGCTGTTCGGTGCCCCCTTGGGCCACGAACTGCCCTATATCTCGACCGACGGCGGCTGAACGCGACACTGGCGCATCACTAAGCCAGAAAGGCAGTTTCCCCGGCTGGCCAAAGGCGGGAGAGACCAAGACCTGATTCGGGTTGATCTCCTCAATCCGCCAGGAGCTGGTTCCCAAGGTGAAAACCTCGCCGACCCGAGACTCGAAGACCATCTCTTCATCTAGTTCGCCAACGCGTCGACTGACCGCATGTTTACCGAAAGTGCCACCAGCTTGGTCGCCAACCATGAACACCGGATAGAGCCCCCGATCGGGAATCGTGCCGCCGGAGGTCGTCACCAGGCGCCGGGCGCCCGGGCGGGCGGTGAGCACACCGGCGGCGCGATCCCAGATCAAGCGCGGGCGCAGTTCCGTGAAATCCTCACTAGGGTATTTCCCGGTCAACATATCGATGGTTTCACTGAAGGCTGGTTGGGGCAGATCGCAAAAACAGTCCGCCTGGGTAATTACCGCGAATATCTGTTCGGGAGTCTGCGGGGTGTCTAGACACATCGACACAATCTGCTGGGCGAGGACATCGAGGGGATTCGAGATTCGATGGACCGCTTCGATCTCGCCGGCGGCCATTCGCTTGGTGACCACCGCTGTCGCTAGCAGATCACTGCGCGCTAGCGGAATGAGCAGACCTTTGGAGATGGCGGATACTTGGTGGCCGCCGCGCCCAATCCGTTGCAGTCCACTTGCGACACTCGGTGGCGCTCCCACCTGAATCACCAGATCCACCGCGCCCATGTCGATCCCCAGTTCCAGGGAACTGGTTGCCACTACACAGGGCAATACCCCGGCTTTTAGCTCATTTTCGATCTCGATTCGCAAGCCTTTGGCAATCGAACCGTGGTGGGTCCGCGCGAGCACCAACTCGGCTAGGTGGGGATTAGCCTCCCGGTGGAGGGTGTTGAGATGGTTAGTTAGCCGTTCCGCCTGGGCTCTGGAGTTGCTAAAACAGATCGTCGAGCGGTGAGTGGTGATCGCGTTATAGATCATCTGCTCAACATCGGGCCAAATCGAGCCATTGACACTAGACATGTCTTCGGTGGCACCGGCCACCTGCAAATCCCAGTTCTTTTCGACTCTCGGGGCAACGATCGCTGTTGGGCGATCCCTCCCGGATAGGAAGGCAGCTACCCGGTCCGGCGGTCGAACAGTGGCCGACAAGCCGATCCGTTGCACTCGACCGGGGGGTTGAAGGGCTTCGACGCGCTCCAAGCTGACCGCTAGGTGGGCCCCGCGCTTATTACCGGCGAGGTAGTGAATCTCGTCGACGATGATCGTCTCCACCGTCGCTAGGATTGACGCCGCGGCCGACGACAACATTAGGAAAAGGGATTCCGGGGTGGTGATCAGGATCGGCGGTGGATTGGTGATCAGTTGGCGCCGTTCCGCGGGGGTGGTGTCGCCACTGCGCACCCCGACTCGAATCGTCGGGCAACTAATCCCCTGCTCTAAAGCCGCCAGGGTGATGCCCTGAAGGGGACGTTGCAGGTTCTTCTCGACATCAAC
>JAIRKB010000210.1 GCA_031260385.1 Propionibacteriaceae bacterium
GATTATGGCAAGCAGATTGTCGTTACACTGTCATGACAATTGGTCGCCAAACGAGGGCGCAGCTATGAAGAAAAGAACCTCCGACGGATGATGCAGTTCGCTGAACAGTTCATCGACGAGCAACGAATCACGGAGTTGGGGCGACACTTGAGTTGGTCACACTTTCTAGCTCTGTTACCACTGAAAACAATGCAAGCCAAGGCCTTCTACGCCCAGCAGGCTATTGACGGGCGTCTAGGCGTTCGGTCTTTGCGTGAGTTGATACACAAGAAAGCCTTTGAGCGCTGCGAAGTCGCCAACGCTCAACTCGGTGACGGATCAACGGTCCCATTAGATACCTTTCGTGATCCGTATCTACTGGACTTCCTAAATATGCGTGATAGGTATCAAGAACGGGATCTAGAAGAAGCCATCCTTCATGACCTAGAGGCATTCCTACTCGAAGTCGGCAATGGCCTCGCATTCATCGGACGCCAAACACGGATGCCAATGGGAGACCGAGACTACCACCTTGATCTGCTGTTCTTTTCGAGACCGTTGCGCCGTCTAGTCGCCGTGGAGCTGAAAATCGGTGAGTCCCTGCCTGAATACATGGGCCAAATGCACTTCTACCTGAAATGGCTCAATCGATACCAACGTGGCGAAAGTGAGGCCGCACCCATCGGCCTGATCCTGTGCACTTCGGCCGACCGAGAGCAGATCGAGCTGATGGAACTCCACAAAGACAACATCGTTGTCGCTCAGTACTGGACTGAACTACTTCCAAAAGCCGAGCTCGAGGAACGTATAAAGATCATCCTCCGAGATGCGAAAGAACGGCTCACCAGGCGCCAACTACTGCTTGGCGAAGACAAAGACGAAGGCTAGTGCTAATTGAGGGTTGTAGTCCGTTGCATTTGGTGGTCCTCACTGGTTCTTTGCCGAACCAGTTCGTCCACACTCAATCGCTCGTGCTTCACAAGCGAGCTTGCGACCACTCGCTCAATCGTGTGGAGATGGGGGGAATCGAAAGCCTTGCTTCGCAAGTCTTTCCCGCGGCGCCTCCCTGCCGGTCGGCTTGCGGCGGGCCTACTCGGAAGCCCACTGGGCTTCCTCCCTCACGGCCCGACCCTCGTGGGTTCGATTCCCACAAAAACATAGCCCACAATTATTAAAGGCCCCTAGGGGGCCATTAATAATTGTGGAGATGGGGGGAATCGAACCCCCGTCCTCGAAAGGCGTTTTAGGTCTTCTCCGGGCGCAGTTTCACTTAACGTTTTACTTGGCTTTCATGGACTCGGAAACCCGTCATGAACAAGCCCAGTCTTATTAATGTTCCCTCATGCCCCTAAGACGAAAGCGAGAGGGTAAGCCTTCTAAACGAGGCCAGGAACTGGAGGGAAGGCACCCCCAGGCTGACCCTTCGGTTGCTGATTAAGCAGCAAGAGCGAAGTCTGTGCGAACTTCGTTGGCACTTATTGTTTCCAGGGGTCGTTATCGAGATAACCCTGAATCCTCGGCCCGCTTCTCCTAGAACTACCGTTCCAAGTCGAAACCAGTCATCCCCTATGAATTTGTTTGCTGTCAAGCAGATCTATTATACCCCACCCACCCGACTTCGCCGAATCGTGCTAGCGATATGGGGACTCGCGGTGGTGAAACGTCTAGTGGGGCCAGGGGGTAGGCCAAGGGGACAGCCCCGGCAGATCTACCTAATTGACAGTGTATACTCTCGGTGTATACACTCAAAGTCTATGAATGAAATTCAGACCTCGACCGCTCTCCTTGGCCTCTTGGGGGCCGGGCCGAGCCATGGTTACGACCTCAAGCAGGAGTACGACAAGTTCTTTGGCACCAAGCGCACCCTCGCTTTCGGGCAGGTCTATGCCACCTTGGCCCGACTGCTCAAAGCGGGCTATATCGTGTCCTTAGGTGGCCTGCCCGGATCAGGGCCCGATCGCAAGGCCTATGAGATCACCCCGGCTGGACGAGCCCAGGTCGAGCAATGGATGTTCACCCCCGATATTCCCTCCCAAACCCTGCAAACCAATCTCTTTGCCAAGACTGTCATCGCCTTACTACTGGGTGATGACGCGGAGCACCTGCTCGACTTGCAACGCAAGCTTCACCTCGCCCAGATGCGGGAACTAGTTCGCACCAAACAGACCGGCGATATCTCGACGATCCTGCTCTGCGACCATGCCCTATTCCATATTGAAGCCGATCTGCGCTGGATCGAACTGACCTCTGCCCGCCTCAACGAACTACGCTCCCAGGTGGTGACTTCATGACCAACGCTCTTATGTCCGCTCAAAACCTCCAGAAATCCTTCGGGCTCACCGAAGCTTTACGCGGCATCGACATTGACATCTACCCCGGCGAGGTGGTCGCTGTGATGGGCCCCTCCGGTTCCGGCAAATCCACCCTGCTGCACTGTTTAGCTGGGGTGCTCTCCCCTGATAGTGGTGAGGTGATCTTCGACGGCCAACCGATCAGTGCGATGAAGGAGCGCGACCGCGCCAGGCTCCGCTTAACCCAGTTCGGTTTCGTCTTCCAGTTCGGGCAGTTGCTGCCCGATGTCAGCGCCGCCGACAATGTCACCATGCCCCTACTGCTGGCGGGCGTCAAGCGCAAGACCGCCCTCGTCATGGCGTCGGAATGGCTCAACCGCTTCGGGGTCGGCACCAAGGCTGACAAACTCCCCACCCAACTATCGGGTGGCGAAGCCCAACGGGTCGCGGTCGCTCGGGCGATGGTGACCAAGCCGAAGATCCTCTTCGCCGACGAGCCAACCGGCTCCCTAGACTCGCTGGCCGGTGAGCAGGTCCTCACCGCCATGCTAGAGCAGGTCCGCGCCGTCGGCACCACCGTCGTCCTAATCACCCACGACCCCCGCGCTGCCGCCTATGCCGACCGTGAAGTGATCGTCCGCGATGGGCAACTCTCCCCCAGCTATCGTACGGGAGCAAAGGTCGCCGAATGAACCTGACGATTCTGCGTTTGACAACGCTCAACAATCCTTCAGCCTGGAAACGAGCCGCGGCGATCATCGCTGGGATTGCGATCGGGACCGCCATGCTCTTGACCCTCCTAGGCGCCAACACCGGTCTGCAAGCTCGCGACACCCGGAGCGAGTGGCTCAATCTGCCTTGGGAGCCTCGGACCCTCGACTCGGCGGGCAACCCCATACCCTTGACCGACCAATTGGCCATCGCCCTGACTCACGTCGAACTCTTTCGGGGCCAAACCATCACCTGGCTTGAGGTGGCTACCACCCCCAACTCCACAGTGACCTTGCCTGACGGTCGACCCCTGCCCAAGGTAGGCGATTATCTCGCCTCACCGGCCCTAAGGGATCTCATCACCGCCATACCATCCGACCAACTGGGCGCCAGATTCGGCCACCTCACCGGCGAACTCCCCTCGTCGCTACTCGCCGGTCCCGACGCTTTAGTGGTTGTTCGCGGCGTTGAGGAAGCGGCCCTCCGCATGAATCCCAGGGCGGTTCTCGTCGCCGACTTAGCCGGTGAACCGGCCTTCAGCCCAACCGGGGCCTACCGGACGATCAGGTTGGTCGGCGCTATCGCTTTGCTTATCCCGGTGGTCCTGCTCGTCTCAATCGTTACCGCGCTCGGTGCCGTCCAGCGTCGCGAGCGTCTCCAGACCCTGCGACTGATCGGGGCGACACCGCGCGATATCGTCACCATCACCGGTCTTGAGATGGGCCTCACTGCAATCTTGGGTACGCTCGTCGGGGTCGGCCTCGCTTGGTTGGTCCGCCCACTAGCCGCCCAGATTCCCGTCAGCGGGAGCCGATTTTACGTTGCCGACTTGGCCGTCACCCCCAGCGCCGCGATCCTCGTCGCCCTCACCATCGCGATCTTGGCTGCCCTGGTGGCAGCCATCAGAGTCAATCGCGACGGAATAGGCCCGCTCGGCGCCAGCCGACAGCTTCAAGAAACTCGGCCGCGCGCCTGGCGGGTAGCGCCTGGGCTAGTTGGGGTAGTCGCGCTGGTGATCGCTGGGATAAAGTCACCGTCGATCCAGGTCATCTTTGAGAGTATCGGCCTTCCTTGGGGAATTCTGGCGATGTTCCTCGCTATTGGTGGGTTCGCCCTAGTCTGTTTCGGCATCATCTTCTTCGGGTCCTGGCTGGTTTACATCACCGGGAGCCGACTCACCACCCAGGCCCCCTCCGCCGCCAGCCTGGTAGCCGGGTCTTGGTTCACCCGGCACCCCAAAGCGGCCTTCCGCTCCGTGTCTGGACTGATCCTCGCCTTGTTCGTCACCTCGGTCTTCGCCGGGTTGGCCTCGGTGGTTGGCCCCCGCTACTTCATCACCGAGGAACGACCGGGCCTACTCCCTCCCAATGCTGCCATCGCCAGGCTCCACCAGGACAGCGATCAGACCACCTTCCTGAGCCAAATCAACGCCCTTGAAGGGGTCAAGGCGACTGTGCTTGGCTACGCGATCGACGCAGACGTCGAGGTCTGGGACGAGGACATTATCATCGATACGAAGGATGCTGCCCTCCTCGGGTTTGCCGAGATCCCCGATTCGCCTTGCCTCGCCTTTAATAGTTTCGACTACCAAAACCCGCGCGCCTCCAGTGGGGCCTCCTTAACCCCGATCAGTTGCGAGGCCCGGACCGGCCCGACCGCAATCATCGTCTTCACCGACGACACACCAGGGCTAGAGCGGGCCCAAACGGCGGTCGCGCAGTCCGAGGCGGCGGAAAGCCGTCTCCAAACCCGGGTCTGGGAGCAAGACTTGGAAACCCAAGCCATGCTGGAGACGATGTCCAACCTCGCCTACCTCGGCGTCCTAATCGCCATCATTATCGCCGGGATCTCCCTCGCGGTCTCCGCCGCCGCGAGCGTGCTCGACAACAAACGAGCCTTTGGCCTGATGCGTCTGATGGGGATGCCCCAAGCCACCTTGCGCCAAATCATCACCCTCCAGACCATCCTGCCGCTGCTGGTGACCATCGGTTTCACCATCGCGATTGGATTCGTCATTGCCTGGCTCCTCGTCAGGGCCTTCTCCAACTACTCCATGTCTTGGCCCGATCCGCGCTACTACCTCGCTATTGCCTCTGCCACCGTAATTGCCGCTGCCGCCGTGATCGCGACCTTTACTACCGTACGCAAAGCCACCCAGAGCGAGGTAACCCGGTTCGAGTAGCCGGGTGATCCAAAGAGGGCCAAAGGGGACAGGCACTTTTGGCCACGATTGTGGCCAAAAGTGCCTGTCCCCTTTGGCTCTCTGAGTTCGGCCTTTGCGAGCCGGACTAACCGGTGGGTAGGCTATGGCCGGAGGTGGGGAACCTAATGATGAAAACCAATTTTCTGCTTGACGGTCGCTATCAGCTTGGGGAGCGGATCGGCAAGGGTGGTATGGCGGAGGTTTGCCGGGCCCGCGACACCCGCCTTGACCAGGATGTCGCCGTCAAACGGCTGAAGCCTGACCACGCTGACGACCCGATTCTGCGCGAACGGTTCCAGCGTGAAGTACGCGCTATCGCCGGCAATAGGCACCCCAGCATCATTACCATCTTCGATAGCGGAGAATACGAAGACGAAGCCAACCAGGTAACTATCCCCTATATCGTGATGGAACTCCTTGAAGGCGAAACCCTGCGCAACCTGCTTGACCGTGAGGGCAAGTTCCCCCTTCCTAGAGCCATCGAGGTCACGGACGCCATTTTGTCGGCTCTGGCTTACACCCACGACCGAGGCATCATCCACCGCGACATCAAACCAGCCAACGTGATGATCACGACCTTTGGCCAGGTCAAGGTCCTCGACTTTGGTATCGCCAGGATCAATGACACGGTCACCCTAACGGCCGCCGTCGCGGTGCCTGGTACACCGGCTTACCTAGCGCCGGAACGAGTCACTGGTGGTCAAGCTGACGCCCGATCTGACATCTATTCCACGGGTTGTTTGTTTTACGAGTTGCTCACCGGTCTCCCACCATTTGTCGGTCCAGATGCCGCCGGTGTCGTCCACCAACACACCCAAGCCTTGCTGACCCCACCATCACAACGAGAGACAACGATACCAACGGCCCTCGATGAGATCTGCCTCAAAGCCCTCGCCAAAGACCCCGCCGAGCGTTACCAAACCGCTACGGATATGCGAACCGCACTCGCTTCCGCCGCTGGAATACCAAGTAAAGAGGACCTCTCAACCACCACCCCAAACCTGCTCCTGGCACCCCCCACTCCAACCTCCGCTCCCGAGGTCCTCCCCCAACCCCAAGACAACCTCATAGGCGAACTGGATAGTACGCTACCACCACGGCAGCTTGGCGCGAACCACCTCAAACCCCTACCCACCACCCCCACCTTAGAAACTGAACCACCCGAAAAAGACCGCCGTCGCCGAGGACTCCTACTCCTGGTCATCTGCCTCCTACTACTCGGGCTAACCGGCACCACCATCGGGCTAGTAACAAACGCCTACCTCAAACACTCCACCGGAGAGCTCAACCCCACCTACGCCGACCTCCCAACCACCAACCCACCAACCGGCGATCCAACGGAAACGGAGAACCTACCAACTTCCCCAGCCACCAGCGGGGCAACTTCGACGACCACCACCCCAACAACACTCACCCCCTCCACCAATAGTGGGCCCACCACAACAACCACT
>JAIRKB010000145.1 GCA_031260385.1 Propionibacteriaceae bacterium
CCAAGTGATCCATCGGGAAGGGGCCGGTCAAGCCGACCTCCGCTTGGGGTGGTATGGGATTGACCGCCATGATCCGAATTGGGCCGACCGCCAGGTTGCCTTGGCGATCATGGGTGGGGTTTTCAACTCGCGGCTCAACACCGTGCTGCGCGAAGAGCGCGGTTACACCTACGGGGTGTCGATGAACGCCCAGCCCTTCCGAGCCGGTGGGACCATCGAAATCGCGACCTCCACCCAGACCAGCACCGCCAAAGACCTCATTGAGGAAACCCTCGAGATCATCGCTGTCAAAGAGGGGTTCTCGGCGGAAGAAACCGCCGCCGCTATCGGCTATCTGACCTTGTCAGCCCCGCTTAGTTTGGACACCGCTGAGGCGGTTACTGCTCAAGGAGCGACCTTGGCAGCAGCCCGCCTCGACCTCGATTACGTTACCAGTGCGCTAGCCGCCCTCAGCAAGGTGACACCGAGCTCCGCCATGGAGGCCTACCAGCGTTTAGTTGATCCAGCATCCGCCACCACCGTGGTGGTGGCGGACACCAGCGAACTCACTAACTACTGATTCATCGCCTCGATGGCACGTTGGACGGCCGCCCGAGCCAACTGGATGGCGGCTTGATAGCCTCCAAGATTGCCGGCCTCGAGAGCCGCTTGAGCGATCTCAAACTGGCGTTGGGCCTCCGCAAGAGCGGCTTGGACGATCTGATCCTTGGTTTGGGTCTCCGGCGGGTTTGGATCATCAGGATCGATGGGAGTCTGTCCTTCATCATTCTCACCAGTCGTTGCCCCGGCATCACCGGAGAAGACCTTATCCAAGGCCCCTTGGAGGGTGGTCGAGATCGCGACATGGGTGCCGAATCGTACGACCACAAAACGCAAGATCGGGTAAGTAGCGTCTGCATTGGTCTGCCGGGTGTAAATCGGTTCGACATAGAGCAGACCACCGCCCAACGGAATCGTTAGCAGATTGCCTTTTTCAGCGCGCGCTGCCGCTTGATTAGAGGAGAAGGGCAGCAAGGTCTGAGAAACCTCCTCATTAGCCATCATGGCGTTGTACGCCTGACCCGGACCATCAATCTGTTGAGTATCAGACATTCGTAAAATCCGGATCTGACCATATTGTGGTGAGGTCGCCTCGGCCACCACCGACATATAGGCGGCAAGATTCTCGCGCTGGTTCGGGGTGTAAACCGTGGTTTGGCTGAACAACGGCTTGGGATCACCATCGACGACCTGTCCATCAACCCGGGTTTCTGGCCACTTAATTGACAGGAAGTAGGTCGGTTCCTTAGTTCCGTCATTACGATCCTTGACCGGGTAGCCCGGAATCCGCCAGAGGTCGGATTGGGAATACCAAGACTCGGGGGTCAGCATGTGATAGCGGGTGATCATCTGACGCTGAATCTTGAACAGATCCTCGGGATAGCGCAGGTGGGACATCAGGTCATCGGAGATCTCCGCTTTCGGGCGGACCGTCTCCGGGAAGACCTTCATCCAGGTCTGCAAGATCGGATCAGCTTCGTCCCAGGCGTAGAGCGTGACGGTGCCGTCATAGGCATCGACGACCGCTTTAACCGAGTTACGGATGTAGTTGATCTGCGAGGTCGCCATATATGGCGAATCACTGGGATTGTTCATTGACCGCGAGGTCGCATCCTCGAAAACCACTCGTTGGGCATTGGGATAGTTCACCGAGGTGGTATAACCGTCGACAATCCAAACGATCCGGCCATTAACGACCGCCGGGTAGGGATCAGAGTCGGTGCGCAACCAGGGTGCCACCAGTTGAATCCGCTGGACCGGGTTGCGATCATAAAGGATCTTCGATTCGGCATTCACCCGATCCGAGAGCAGTAGGTTGATCGTGGTGAAGCGCGTGGCATAGAGCAGGCGGTTGCCGAAGCCACCGATCGGCACCCCACCGGAGCCGGTGTAGGTGTTGTACTGCTCGCCGATCTGATCGCCGCCACCTGGGGTGTCGAACTCGATTGGGTCTTGGCCAACGGGCCGGCCGACGATGATAAAGTTATCGGTCTTTTCGCCGTGGTAGATCCGCGGTTCATCAGCTTTCAGCGGGCCAACCGAAGGAATATCCCTCGATAACCATTCGGGCTCCCCCGACGCCTGACGCTTGTTCCCGTAGGCCGCCACCAGGCCATAGCCATGGGTGTAAACCGTGTGGAGGTTATTCCAGTTCTGGACCCCCGCTGGCAGGCCGGCGTGGTTCATTTCGCGAGCCGCCAAGACGACATCGGTTTGTTTGCCGTCGATGACATAGCGGTCAACATCCAATACTGGCGCCAAGGAGTAATAACCACGGACCTGCTGGAGTTGTTCAAAGGTGTCCTTAACTAGATCCGGATCAATCAACCGAATCCCCGGCAAGGCTTCGGCATCCGAGCGCAACTGACCGGCCGCCGCCGTCGTCACCGCCGAATAATCCTGGATCTGAACATCCCCGATCCCATAGGCAGCGCGGGTTGCTTGAATATGGGCCATCATGTAGTCGCGCTCATAATCCGGTTCGGTCGGATTAACCTGGAAGGTCTGGACAAAGCCCGGGTAACCCATGCCGATGACCAGGGTGGACACCAGGATCAGGGCGGTCGAAATGATCGGAATCCGCCAGCCCCGACCAATCGCGGTGGCGAAGAAGAGCAAGGCGGTGATCCCAGCGATTACCGCCAAGACCAGGTTCGCCGTCAAGCGGACATTAGCCGAGGTATAGGTCATACCATCCAGGAGGGCTTGGGAGTTAAGCAGCAGTCCATAGCGATCAAGAAGCTTGGAGACGCCATAACCGAGGGTGATGAAACCGAGCAGAATGCCAATATGGATGCTCGCCCGGCGCGAGGTCTGGCGCTTGCTGCCAACACTAGCGAACAGCGCCCCCTTCAGGAAGTAGCCGACCACCACCACCAGCGTACAAATCACGGTCATCGTCAAGAAGAAGCTTGTCAAGGAGCGATACCAAGGGTATTCGAAGATATAGAAGGAGACATCCATCCCAAAATAATCGTCGACTTGGCCGAAAGGCTGCCGGTTGAGCCAAGCCAAGACCGTACGTACCGACGAGATCGATGAGATTCCCGCGAAGATCGCAAATACGAGCGCTGGCCCGAGAATCGCCACCCAGCGCCGCCAACCGGTGGTGACCATGTCTAGCAAATCCTGATAGACCGGCTTGGCATCATCGACTGGCTGACCACGCAGAGTCAGCCAAGCGTTAATAGCCACCGCTAGCCCCATCACCAGAAAGGCCACCAGGAAGAGCACGACCTGCGTGATCAACTGGGTGGTGAACACCTGATGGAAGCCCTCGGAGCCGAACCAGAGGTGGTCAGTCCAAAGCCGGGCAAAAACGGTAAAAAGGTAGATAACCACCGCAATGATGATGACAGTGGGTAGCACAGCGCGCATTCGCGGCGACATAACTCTTGCAGTCGCGTCATTGGATGCCACATCGCCTCCTGATATTTAGTAAGACCTGACTGATTCTAGCTGAAGAATCTCAACAGTGGGCGGGCGCGACGTCAGGGAGGTTACGACCGGTCAGTGTGGAGACCGCTTGACCCAAGGTATCGACCGGTACGATCGCTAGTCCGGCAAACTCTTCGGTCAGATCGGGGCAGTTTGCCCGGGGAATTAACAGCAAGGTCGCCCCGGCATTCCAGGCCGATCGCGCGTATTGATTAATCCCCGACACCGCGCTCACCACCCCGGCCGCTGACACGGTGCCAGTGGCCGCGAGGGTCTCACCGGAACTGAGATCAACTTCCATCCACAGCGAGTAGGTCGCTAAGGCGATCGCCAACCCCTGGGAGGGATGACCACTCGCGATCTCCAACCCGATTGCGATGTCCGGGTCATATTCATACCCCATGACGATCGAACGCACCCCCATGGTTGGCACAAACCGGTTTGCGGGCGAGGCACCGAGCCGGATCGACACCGCAAGCTGCTCCCGATCGCGTAAGACCTTGACCACGATAGAATCGTCAACATTGTGATCACGGACGTAGGAGCGGACATCCTCGTCGGTCTCCATCGGGTGGGAATCAATTTCCAAAATCAGGTCTCCGAGCTCCAACAAGCCATCGGCTGGGCCACCCTCGCGGACGGAAGCCACCATTGGGCGCTCGGTGACGACAACCTCGGCATAGCGCAGCGCTGCCACCACCGCTGACTCGCGCGAAGACAAGACCTGGGAGTTATATTGATCGGCGGTATCATTCGAGGCTTGGCCTGATAAGTAGACCGTGTCCCGGGGCACCACCCGTCCGTGGCCCATCAGGTGGGCGAAGATCACCGCAGGAAGGGTGACAACCTCATCGCGGCCGGATTGGTTGATGGATGGAGCCAGGAGAGGCCCTGAGGAGACGGAGGTTCGACCGTAAATCTGAATCCCAGTCTGGTCTGGTGAAGCGTCCAATACCGAGGCGGTGGTGCTCGGCGTCCAGATCACAAAGCCCGTGGGAGCGAAACTGATCACTATCACCATGGCGACGAGGACAACCGCCGCACTAATCGCCGTAAGGATCTTCTTCACGACCCCTACACTACCCGCTCTTCGCGAAAATAAGAGACAATAGGGGGAGGAAGGAGCTGGCATGGACCGATTCAGACCCTCAGACAACTCCGAGGATCCGATGGAAGCACTGCGCAAGATCATGCGCGATCTGGGATTACCAGAGGATGCGGACATCAAC
>JAIRKB010000168.1 GCA_031260385.1 Propionibacteriaceae bacterium
GACGAACCAACCAAAGGTTTCGACCCCGTCAACCGCCGCCTGCTGATGTCGATCATCGCCGAGCGTAAGCAAGCCGGGGCGACGATCATGATGGTCACCCACCAGATGGAGGACGCCGAGAAACTCTGCGATCGGGTCATCTTGCTCAAGGATGGCGCCGCCCATGCCTACGGCACGGTGGAAGCGGTTCAGGATCAGTTTGGGGGTACGACGGTCAGGCTCGAGGCCGATCGGGCGCTGCCCGGCTCCAAGTCGTACGAGATCCTGTCTGAAGACCACGGGCACGCCGAGATCGCTCTTGCGAAAGGGGTGGCTGCTTCCGAGGTGTTGAATGAGCTTGTCGGCAAGGGGGTTAGCCTCTCAAGCTTCACCCCCGGCAAGCGCAGTCTGGAATCGATTTTTGTGTCTGTATACGGTGACGCAGGCCGAGAGGATAACGAGCTTGCTCGTTATCCCGAGGCCAAGGAAACCGTTGACGCGCGTAGCGCGGAACACGGTGACGCAGGCCGAGAGGAGAACGAGCTTGCTCGTTATCCCGAGGCCAAGGAAACCGTTGACGCGCATAGCGCGGAACATGGAGAATCAGAACATGGGGGAGGGGTTACGAAATGAGGAGCACTAACATCCGTACCGTCATCTCCTTCGAGCTGATCCGGACCATCCGCACCAGACTGTTCTGGATCACCACCTTCCTCGGCCCCCTGCTCTTGGCCGTCGTCATCGGGATCTCGATGGCGTCGTCAACCTCAGCCGCGGAGACGATGCAAGGAGCGGGCAATACCTCTTTCCCCTTCGAGTGGGTCGACCACTCCGGTCTCGTCAACGAAGCCCTCGCCGAGCAAGCCGGTGGGGTAAAGATCACCGACCCGGCCCAAGGGATCGCCAACGTCCTCGCCGGGCGCACCGAAGCCTTCTTCGAATACCCCGCTGACCCGACCAAAGACCCGATCCTCATTACCGCCCAAGACCTAGGAATCATTGGCTCCGAGCAATACCCGGCCGTCGCCTCTGCGATCCTCCGGCTCTCCGTCACCGCCGAAATCGGCGACCCGGATCTCGTCCAACTCGCCTCCGGCCTGATCGGCACCCAGCTGACGACCTACCGCGATGGCGTCGCCACGAATGGGATTTGGGGCATGATCCCGCCCCTGATCCTGGCGATCATCTTCTTCTTTGTCATCGTCATGCAGGGTAACCGGATGTTAACGGCCGTGCTAGAGGAGAAGGAGAATCGAGTCTCCGAGATGATCCTGACGACGATCAAACCAACCGCCCTGCTCACCGGCAAGGTGGTCGCCATCTCCCTGATCGGCCTGATCCAGATCCTGGGCATCACCGCCCTGATGGCCCTTGTCCCTCCCATCCTCGGACTAGCGGGCTCCAACCTGAACCTCGACCTCTCCCGCCTAGTCTTCGAACCGCTACCCCTACTCTTGGGTGGCGCGATGCTGATCGGCGGCGTCCTACTCTTCACCTGTTCTTGTGTCGCCATCGGCGCCGCCGTACCAACCGTCAAGGATGCCCAAGGACTGTTCACCGTCGTCCTGCTCACCCTGGTGGCGCCGATCTACGTCGTGATGTGGATGCTAACTAACCCCGACGCCCTACTAGTCCACGTCTTCACCTTCTTCCCATGGACCGCCCCGCTGACCGCTATGGCCCGCAACGCCATGGGCACCCTCCCCTGGTGGCAAGCCGTCATCGTCATCATCATCTTGTTCGCCACCGCCTACGCCACCTTCCGCCTAGCCGCCCGCCTCTTCCAACACGGCTCCGTAGAGTACGCCAAAAAGATCGATGTCCGTACGGTCCTAAAAACCCACTAACGACGTACGATCTGCAAAGCTCTGGTTATTAGAGGCTAGGGAGACTGTGACTGAAGTATCGCTAGGAAATCTGTTGGGCTGATGGCACGGTTGAAGCCGGGGAAGTGTCTGAGATTGCCGGTGACCAGCCAAGCATCAGCGGTGAGGGCGACCTCCGCGAAAGGACGATCCGATTCGTCTGGTAGGTCCAGCGCGCTCGGGGCAGCGATCACCGATAGGCCGTCGCCGATCAACTGGGCGAGTAGATCCTCAATCGCCACAGGATCAAAACCGAAGCGGGGCCGTGACAACACAGCGCGGTATTCACTGAGAATCCGTCGGTCATAGCAGGCGATGGCCGCACCAGCCAGCACAGCATCGACGACTCTAGCCGGGTTTCCTTCTGGTGTCAGGGTTCGAGCAACGAGCACATTGGTATCTATGACGACCTTTACTGCCATCTCCTTCACGATGACCGCTCGCGTCGAGCCAGGGCGATCTCGGCGTCGATTTCGTCCATTGTCATAGCAGCGATACCCGCCGCCTCAGCTCTGGTGTTCATAGACTCAAGCGCCCGGGTAGCCTTTGCTTGCCGAACCGCCTTAGCGGTCGCTTCGAGGTTGTTCCCGTTCACTGGCACCATCAGCGCCTGAGGCTGCGATCCATTCATCACTACGATCGCACCTTCTTGGACAAGATCCTGCCAGACTTGAGCCGTTGATGTCCGCAGCTCCCGTACTGATATGAACCGCATGCGACCTCCTTTGTGTACTCATAAGTATACACATTCACGCACACAAAGCAGTCATTTCGGGCATTCCGTTACGCTCACATACGTCAGACGAAGCGACCGATTAGCAAGACTCCGGCTGAGCCAAAAGAGTAACACAGGTTTCGGCGCCCACTCTTGACAAACAGTTCATAGCTCGCCGCCCGAGCGACGGGTGAAATGCGTGCAAGTGGATCTGGAGTTGAGGACGGGCCCACGGCTATCAGGAGAAAGTAATCCTTACTCACGGTTCGAATGGCAGGGGAATTCGCCAGTACGCACACTGCGGTTGGACCATAGACATGGAGCGCTCGCGCTGGCGAGGAGTGAGGTTCGAGCCAAACCCGCCACGCGCCAGGCTGGACCGCTGTAAACGTGTAGCTATCACGTGTTACTGCTGATATGACCCACCTTGTTGCGCCATCTCGCTTAACCAGCTCTCTTGCTCGGTGATCGTTCCACCGGAGCGACGTATGGTTTTTGTCTCCTCACCTGGAAGTTCATGAGCCGGATCGAATTCAGGTTGATATCGCCCCATGCCTAACATGGTATCCGTCCAGGCTTGAACTCCGGCGTTAACGTCCCACCTAGTAACACGCAGAAACAGAAGACCGCAGCTCCCATCTTAAGTCGTAACCCCTTTGATGCCTTCGCTACTTAACCCTCACGCGGTTTGTGACTGGAGCGCCACCCCAACATCGCCGGGGACGCAATCGGGTTTGACGAGGTCGACAAGTTCTCCCACGTCGACAAGAAGCCTGGCTTTGAGCAACAGGTCAGCGGCAGCAAGAGTGTCGGTGGCAAGGTCATCAAGGGACGCTGCCCGGTCACCATATTGCCTCCGAAACCACTCCCGTGCTGCCGCCCAGGAGTATAGCGAGCGCACCCCAGCCCGAGTCACCGGCTTCGGGAAGTCGCCCGGCCCACGTTTACCAACCGATAACAAGCGTACAGACTCCCGCGTACGCCCGGTTCGTTCCGCGATATCTGCAAGGGTGACAAGATTTTCAGCCTCAATCCCTATTGGCACAAACCCAGCCTTTTCGATGTCAACGACCGCAGAGACGATCGCCCGTGGCAAAGACTCAGAGCGCTTCATCACATGCAACACAGCGCTACCATCGGCAAAGATTTCTGGCGCGGTGTCATCAAGACCAACTTCAAATAGGCGATCAAGATCGTCGTCATCAGGCGCCCGGTCAAGCTGAATGGTGAACTCATACAGGGCAGTCATCTCTTATCTCCCGTGTCGCCCATGACTAACTATAGGCGACTCCTTTACTGTAGCGCGTTGTGTTGCAGTTCTGCAACGCAATCAGATCGGAGCGCCTGCCCTACACGCTGCGTTCAAACTCGGCTTCTATATCGAGCATACGTACGGGCATAGAAGACTCCTCAGACATTATCTCTGAGTGGGTGTGATTCAGGATTGTGCTTTCGGGCCATTTTCTGGCTTGTCTGGATGGGGTTGTATTTCAGATGATGTTGATGCGGTTGGATTGGTGGAGGACGCGTAGAGCAATGACGGGGTCTAGGCCTTTTATAGTCCAGTGCATTCTGGCGCGTTTGGCTCGTTGTATGACGATGGTGTTGCAGGCGGATTCGGCGGGTCCGGTGACGATGAAGGCAGTGTGGCAAGTCTGGTGGAAAAATTGTGTGTATTCCCTTGTCAAATAGGGTATGAATCGATGGTTTGGGATTGCCAAACCAAGGGAAACCATGATAGACTTCGTACATACGTTCGAGTGATTGGTGAGGGGGTGAACTTCATGAACACAACCACAATCGGAACATCACGGGAAAGCCTTGATGCTTTGATAAACCTGGTCGGTCGGTTTCCTGATGACCGGTCAAGTCTTGGGTTAACACAGCGGCTTGATCTGGCTGTGGCAGCGTTGACCCTGTCTTCCCAAGTCCAAGCGCTCGCTGCGATCCTGGTTGCCGAAGCCGATGCCGTGGATGCGTCAGCGCGAACCATGGGGACCCCGACTGGGACTTTCCTGGCCACGAAAACTCACATCAGCGCCCGGCAAGCAGCAGCCTTCGTCCACCAGGCTCGTCGGTTTGATTCTCACCCACAATCGAAGCAAGCCGTGTTGGATGGAGAGATTAGTTTCGCTCATGGGCGGGCTGTCACCCAGGCGATGAGTCAACTACCAGAATCTTTCACCACCGATCAAACCAGTCTTGCTGAAGACATGTTGGTCAGAATCGCGAAGCGTTACACCCCAGATGATGTCATCAAACGCCTACCTAGGGTTATCGAACGAGTTGACCCATGTGACGCTGGTGAACGTGAAGCCACCCGACACACCCAACAGCAACAAACCGCTTGGCGGAACCGGTCATTGGATTGGTGGCGTGACCAAGGCTCCGTGAAGTTTAAGGGCAGCCTGCCAGCAGTCGAAGGTGAAGCCTTCATCATGATCATTGATGCTTACGCTCAACAAACCCGTCGCCACCAAAACGATAACCCAAATATGGAGCAAACCACCGCCCAACAACGCCGCGCTGACGCCCTAACCCAACTAGTTGAAAACACTAACCTACCCGGGCTCGCCCCCACTCTAGGTGGCGACCGACCCACAATCATGGCAATGATGGACTACCACAAACTACAAACAGACGCTTGGGACGCTGGAGTCCTACCCTCCGGGTTCCCAATCCCCGCCAGTGACCTACGCCGCCTATGCTGCGACGCGGCCCTGATACCAGTCGTGCTCGGTGGAGAGTCCGAACCCCTCGATGTTGGCCGGACTCAACGTTTCGTGACCCTACCAATCAGGAAAGCCCTCAC
>JAIRKB010000215.1 GCA_031260385.1 Propionibacteriaceae bacterium
CTTGGAGGCTAGGGCCGAAGAGCGCGACACCCGAGGATTCATCTCGATGACGATCACCCGCCCGGTCGTCGGATGGATCGCAAACTGCAGGTTGCAGCCGCCGGTGTCCATGCCGACCCCGCGAATCACCGCCACGCCGATATCACAGATCCGCTGTAGTTCCGGTTCGGTCAAGGTGAAAGCCGGGGCGACCGCAATCGAATCACCGGTATGTACCCCCATCGGATCAACATTCTCAATCGAACAGACCACGACAACCTGGTCTTTATGGTCGCGGATCAACTCCAGTTCGATTTCCTTCCAGCCGAGGATCGACTCCTCGACGAGGACCTCAGTGGTTGGCGAGGCGTCGAGCCCGATCTCTGCTAGCTTGCGGGCTTCCCCTTCGTCGTAAGCGAACCCCGAGCCGACGCCACCCATGGTGTACGAAGGGCGCAAGACTACTGGATAGCTCAACTCCCGCGCCGCTTCTAGCACTTCATCGACCGTATGACACATGTACGAACGGGCTGATTCAGGATCGCCACCGGTGATCCCGGTGATCGAGTCAACGACGGCCTTGAACTTCTGACGGTCCTCGCCCCGTTCAATCGACTCCAATCGGGCGCCGATAAGCTCAACACCGTATTGCTCCAAGACCCCAGCTTTAGCCAGGGCGACGGCCGTGTTAAGCCCAGTTTGACCACCCATCGTCGCCAAAAGGGCATCGGGACGCTCCAACTCGATGATCCGCGTCACCACCTCAAGGGTGATCGGCTCAACATAGGTCGCGTCGGCGAACTCGGGATCAGTCATGATCGTCGCCGGATTGGAGTTGACCAGGATCACCCGATAACCCTCGGTGCGCAGGACCCGACAGGCCTGGGTGCCCGAATAGTCGAACTCACAGGCCTGACCGATGACGATTGGGCCGGAACCGATCACCAAGATCGAGGAAATATCGGTCCGTTTAGGCATTCTCAGCCTCCTTATCGATCGATGCGCGCAGCTTGGCAAGTAGTGAATCTGGGTTAAGGTCGATCGTCGAAATCCCCGCTCGCAGCGGGCCGCGATCGCGCAGATGTCGCGTGATCGCCCGGGTATCAACCCCGGCAATCCCGACGATCCCTTGAGCCGTCAACTCGTCAGCTAGTGGGCGATCAGCCCGCCAGGAGGACGGGCGGGGCGCTGGATCACGTACGACATAACCAATGGCAGTCGGAGCGTCGGCGGCGGCGTCGGCGTCAACCCAGCCGACATTACCGATATGGGGGGTGGTCGAAATGACCACCTGAGCGTGATGGCGCGGGTCAGTCAGGGCGCGTTGATAGTGAAGACTAGTGTCGAAGACGGCTCCACCATACACCTCCCCCGGGGCTCCAAAAGCGGTCCCTATGAAAGTCCGCCCATCTTCGAAAACCAGGATCGCAGGGGTGTTCATGGCTCAAGCCTATCCTTTCTCCATTTCGGTCGCAGTTTCGGAAAATTCCGGTCTGACTAGGGCTGCAACCCGTCCAAGGACCCCTGTCAGGAATGCCGCTGAGGCATCAGTCGATAACTCTTTCGCCAAGTTGACCGCCTCCGAGATCGCGATCGCGGGTGGGAGATCGGCATAAACCATCTCATAGACCGCGATCCGAGCGAGGCAACGATCAACCGGCGGCATCCGCTCGATCGTCCAGTTCTCCGCTAGGCAAGGGGCCAGGTAACCGTCGATCAGATAACCGTGGGTGTCCACCCCTTCTGCGACTGTCTTGGAGTAGGGCGGGAGAGCATGCTCATCCATGGTCGCATAGTCGGTCATCACCGCGCCTAACGATTTGTCGGTCAACTCGACCGCATAGAGCAAGTCCAAGGCGTACTTCCGGGCCTTCCGCATCCGGGAACGCTTTGGCGGTTGCTCGACAGTGGTCGCCGGTTCAGACACGAGAGATGTACGAGCCGTCGCGGGTATCCACCTTGACGCGCTCGCCGGTCGTAATGAACAGCGGGACCTGGATCTGATAACCGGTCTCCACCGTCGCTGGCTTTGTACCAGCCGAAGAGCGATCGCCCTGTAGTCCGGGCTCGGTGTAGGTAATCTCCAGTTCGACCGAAGCCGGCAACTCCATCGACAGCGCCGCACCCTCATGGAGGGCGACGATCGCCGTTGCCTCCTCGAGCAGGAAGTTCTTGGCATCCCCGACCACCGCTTCACTGAGCGTCAGCTGGGAGTAGTCAGCGGTGTCCATGAAGACATAACCATCGCCATCATGATAGAGATACTGCATCTCGCGACGATCAACCTGAGCATCCTCAACCTTGGTGTCAGAGTTGAAGGTCCGATCGACCACCTTGCCGGTCAGCACGTGTTTGAGCTTGGTTCGCACCACCGTGTTACCTTTGCCCGGCTTGTGATGCTGGAACCAAATCACCGTCCACAACTGCCCATCAAGATTGAGCACCGTTCCATTGTGGATGTCGTTAGTTGAGATCATAAGACGCCTTTCTATCTACCACTCTATCTACCACCGACAAATCCTATCAGGCGTGCAAAGTCGACACAGTTTCTTGTAATAACGCGGGAATCATCACATAATACTGTATAATTATGTGAGAGTAGTCACATAATTATGGTTTTCCTTCAACCCTGATCCACCGATTGCTCGCGTCGCGAGCGTCACCAGATAGGTGTGATGGCAAGGCGACAACGTCGAAGGCAGGCTGGACGCCTGTCGAGCGTTGTCAACGCCGCCAGCGCGCCTATCTGGTGACGCGTAGCAGCGATGAATCGGTGGATCAGGGTTCAACCCGAGGGGGTATCGATGGATCGTACACTGATCTCAGACTTGTTAAGCTGGCAGCACTCGTCCAGGCGTAAGCCGTTGCTCTTGCGGGGAGTCCGTCAGTGTGGCAAGACCTGGTTGCTAAAAGAGTTCGGCCGGACCTGCTATCAATCGATGGTCTACGTCAACTTTGATGAACACCCTGAGTACGCCGAATTCTTCGCGACCAAGAATGTCTCCCGAATCTGCCATAACCTAGCTCTCGCAACCGGGATCCCGATTATTCCTGAGCAGACCCTACTGATCTTGGATGAGATTCAAGGCTGCCCCGCCGCCCTGAACGCGTTGAAATATTTCCACGAGACGGCCCCGGACATCCACGTCGCGACGGCCGGCTCTCTGCTGGGAGTGGCTTTGGCAGGTGAAGGATTCCCGGTGGGACAGGTGGACTTCCTCAATCTCGCGCCCTTGACCTTCACTGAGTTTCTCCATGCCGTTGGCGAGTCTCGATTGGTGGCCTACGCTAGCCAATGCGATCTGGAACCGCTGCCCGAAGCCTTCCTCGCTCCCCTCATGGAGCAGCTCAAGGCGTACCTCATCACCGGGGGCATGCCTGAGCCCGTCAGTGCCTGGGCTGACCACCGCGACCTCGCCCGGGTTGAGCAGATCTTAGCCGCGATAGTGATCTCCTACGAATTAGATTTCGCTAAACATGCTAAACCAACAGACTTTCCGAAAATCTCCCTGATCTGGCGGTCTTTACCGTCCCAGCTAAGTCGGGAGAACAAGAAATTTCTTTACCAGGTCGTCAAACCGGGGGCGCGAGCGCGCGAATACGAAGACGCGCTTCA
>JAIRKB010000223.1 GCA_031260385.1 Propionibacteriaceae bacterium
GGGTCGATCGCGAGATCGGTTGGGGGCTGTCGACTAGGCGCTATCCGCGCCACGATCCCAATCACTTCATCGTCGCCGACCTCGACCGCGCCTTCGACCCGGGCGAGTCCACCCCCGGCATCGTGCCGGTCAGCGACCTAACCCAGGTCTTGCGCTTCGATTCCGGCGGTGACATCACCCTGGCAACCAACACCTATGGCGCCGGTCGGGCGGTCTACGCCTCCGGCCTGCCCTGGTCCCCCGACAATAACCGTCTCCTCCACCGTGCCATCCATTGGGCGGCGAACGACGAAGCCGGGTTCAGCCAGTGGATCGCCTCCGATCCCCGAGTGGAGATCGCTCACTGGCCAACGGGCGCCGTCTTGGCCTACAACATGGCTAGCGAAGTGGTGACAACCACCATCCATACCCCAGATCGCCAGTGGAGCCTCACCTTGCCGCCCGGCGGTTCTTCTTGGCAAATTCCCTAGTCAACGCCGATTGCCAAATCCGAGCTTAACTTCACTTAAGCTTTGGCGGCGGCTTAGCTGGATGGCAGACTGCGGCGTAATCGGTGTGGGGGACGCCAGCAAGGAAAGGAAGCAAATGAGAAAGATCGCTCTAGCAGTAACGCTCACCGTTACCCTCGCTCTAGCGATGGTGGGGTGTGCGAACCCCCAAGACAAGAAGACGGAGCAGAAAGGCGATCCGGTCAAGATCACCTACATTCACCGGCTTCCCGATGGTGAAGGTATGACCAAGGTCGCGGATATTGTCAAGCGCTGGAATGACGCCAACCCCGGGATTCAGGTCACCGCTACCAAGTTCGATGGCAAGGCCCAGGCGCTAGCGGTGAAACTCGAAACCGACATCAAAGCCAACGCTGGACCGTGTCTAGCCCAGTTGAGCTACAACGAAATTCCGGAGATGTACGTTAAGGGGCTACTCCAAGACGTCACCGCTGAGGCCAAGAAATATCAAAAGAACTATGGCGGTGCCTTCGGTCAGATGACCCTAGCGGGCAAGACCACCGGTCTGCCGCAGGACTCCGGACCGCTGGTCTACCTCTATGATGCGAAAGAGTTTAAGGCCCTCGACATCAAGGTGCCGACCACGCTCGATGAGTTCAAGGCCGCCGCCGCCAAGGCTGCTGCCAAGGGCAAATACATCGCTGCTTTCACCCCGGATGAAACCGCCTATTGGCTATCGGCCCAGACAGCCGCCGCCGGTGGCGTTTGGTATAAGACTGAAGGCGACAAGTGGAAGGTAAACCTTGACTCCCTTGAGGCCCAGAAGGTCGCCAAGTTCTGGCAGGACATGATTGACGCCAAGTCGGTCTTGACCCTTGACCGCTGGTCTGACGCCTACACCAAGGCGATCGCCGACGGTCGCCTGATTGGCAACCTGTCAGCGGCTTGGGAAACCGGCTTCGCCCTCGACGGTCTCGATGGGACGCCTCGTGAAGGCCAATGGCGTGTCGCCCAGATCCCCGACTTCGGGGCCGGGGCCAAGACGGGTCCGGACGGCGGCTCTGGGGTGGCTGTAATGAAGGGTTGCGCTCACCCGGCCGAAGCGATGAAGTTCAACGACTGGTTCAACACCCAGGTTGACGACCTCGCGACCCAAGGCTTGGTCCCGGCGGCTGTCCAGCCCGCCAAGACCCCAGCGAAGATGGCTCGCCAGTTCGGTGGCCAAGATGTCAGGGCCGTCTTAGCCCAGGCGAATAAGAACCTGAGCCAAGACTTTATCTACATTCCCGGCTTCTCGGCAGTGGTTCCCAAGACAACGGAAACCGCCGCTAAGGTCGCCGCTGGTAATGGTAAGGTCGCCGATGTTTTCGCAGCGGCGAAAACCTCCTCGTTTCAGGCCTTGAAGTCCTTGGGGCTTCCTGCTATTTAATCACGATCCGGGGTTGCCGTCGCCTCGGGGCGGCAACCCCATCCCCCTTGGCTAAGGAGGCGCCATGAGCCGCAATGCCCGCCATCAAGCGTTATTCGGCTGGCTCTTCGCCGCCCCCTTCGCCATCGGGTTCCTCCTAGTCTTTGTCGCCCCCATCATCTGGGCAATTCGGGCCGCCTTCTTTGGCTCCGAGGCCGCTGAGGGTGGTCTCTATGGCGGTGGCGCTCGCCGGGAAGTCTTCGTGGGTTTCAAGAATTTTGCCCATGCCGCTACCAATCCCGGATTCTGGTCTGGGATGGGCCGGGTCCTCGCCTTCGGTGCCATCCAGATTCCGGTGATGATCCTGGCCGCGCTCTTCTTGGCCTTATTGTTGGACTCCTTCTTGGTCCGTCGCCCCGGCCTCTGGCGTCTCGGCTACTTCCTGCCCTTCGCTATTCCCGGCCTGATCGCGGCGATCGTCTGGACCTACCTCTACCTGCCGGAGTTATCGCCTTTCGCCGCCGCCTTACCGGATCTCGATGGCATCGCTTTCTTCTTGTCGCCGCGCCTAGTCTTGGCGTCAATGGCCAATATCACCACCTGGACCTACACCGGCTATAACATGCTGATCTTCCTGGCGGCCTTGCAAGCGATCCCGCACGATCTTTATGAGGCGGCTCGGATTGATGGCGCTTCCGGTTGGGTGATTGCCACCAAGATCAAGATTCCTTTAGTCCGAGGGGCCGCCCTTCTCGCCGTACTACTGTCGATTATCGGCACCGTCCAACTATTCAACGAACCGACCATGATCCGAACGGTGGCAACCTGGATGGGTAATGACTACATGCCGATGTTGATGGCCTACAACACGCTGATGGGCCAGATCTCGCCGAGCGGCATGGGACCAGCCTCGGCGATCTCGATCCTGATGGCGGTGGTGGCGGGGTCGCTTGCAGTGATATACGCCCTTGTCCAGCGACGGATCGCCCGATGAGCGCCGTCAGAACCGCCCCACCACCGGCCTTCGCGCCGTCCAAGTTCGCCCGCAGCCTTACCTTGATCGTGCTGGTGGTGGCGATGGTCTACTTCATGGGACCAGTCATCTGGCTGATCATCGCCTCTTCCAAGAGCACCGCCGACCTGCTGACGACCCCGCCTTTTGCTTTCTCCCAGTTGAACTGGGTCGCCAACTGGCAGGCCTTGATGTCCTGGACCGGTGGCCAGTTCCCGCGCTGGGTCATCAACTCCGTGATCTACTCTTCACTAGCGGGGGTGGTCGGCACCATGATCTCGCTGGCCTGTGGGTTCGCCATCGCCAAATATCAGTTCCCCGGTCGCAAGGCTCTGCTGATGATCACCATGACCGGCCTACTGATGCCAGTGGCCTTGCTAACCGTGCCGCTCTATGTCTTATTCCAGACTATCGGCCTCGCCAACACCCCTTGGGCGGTGATCGTCCCCTCCCTGGTGTCACCTTTCGGGTTATTCCTCGGCCGGGTCTACGCCGAGGCCTCGGTGCCAACCGAGTTACTAGAAGCGGCGCGCGTCGATGGGGCCGGCGAGGTCCGCATCTTTTTCACGATCGTCTTGCGCTTACTCGGCCCAGCGATGCTGACGATCTTCTTGTTCATCTTTGTGGCGACCTGGAACAATATCTTGCTTCCGTTGATGATGATTTCATCCGATAACTTGAAACCGGTCACCCTCGGTTTGTACGGCATGGCAAGCTATTACGCACCAAACAAAGGGGCGATGATGTTGGGAGCCCTCCTCGGGGTGTTGCCCTTGGTCGCCTTATTCCTCGCCTTGCAGCGACACTGGCGAGCCGGCCTAGCGGCCGGGGCTGTGAAAGGCTAGGACTATGTCGGATCTATCGTTAGTCGTCTTGGCCGCTGGGATCGGTAGTCGGTTTGGCGGCCTGAAGCAGGTCGCCGCCGTCGATGCCAGAGGGCAGACCCTCGCTGACTACTCGATCTTTGACGCCGTCAACGCTGGGTTTCGCCGGGTGGTCTGTGTGGTCACTGCGGAGCTGGAGGCCGAGTTCCACTCCCGCATTGGGCGTCACGTCGCCCGGCAGGCTGATCTGGTCTACGCTCACCAACGTCTCGATGATCTGCCGAGCGGGTATGGGGTTCCTCACGGTCGGGTCAAGCCCTGGGGAACCGGCCAGGCGGTCCTAGCCGCCTTGCCCTATGTCAATGGTTCCTTCGCCACGATCAACGCCGACGATTTTTATGGCCGGGGGCCTTATCACCAGTTGGCGGCCTTCCTGTCTAGTGACCGTGACACCCACGGGTTGGTCGGTTATCATTTGCGTCAGACCTTGTCAGACCATGGTACGGTCTCGCGCGGGGTCTGCGAGGTGAAGGCTGGTCGCCTGGTGGGCATTGACGAACGTACTGCCTTGCGACGTAGCGGCGATGGCGGGGCGATTGATGAGGCGGGGCAGTATCTTGGCGGTGACACGATCGTCTCGATGAACCTGTGGGGGTTTCGTCCCTCGGCGAAAGCGGTCTTCGCCGAGCAGTTCCGGGCCTTCCTCGACCGGGGGACCTCGGCGACCTCGGAATACTATCTGCCCGATGGAGCCCGGGGGATGATCGGGCAGATTGCCGTCTTGGAGACCACGGCGACCTGGTTGGGCATCACCTACGCTGGCGACCTTGAACCAGTCCGGGACCACCTCGCGAGACTGGTTGCGCAAGGAGACTATCCGGAGCGGTTATGGCCGTGACCACCTCCCAGGCGCAGCGCCTCGCCTCCCAGTTCGCGACCGCCGCCGCTGTGGTTCAGGGGCGCCGGATCGGTTCCGGGCATGTCAATGACACCTTTGAAGTCGGCGATGCGGCTGGTCGGCGCTATATCCTGCAACGGCTCAACACCATGGTTTTTCGCCAACCCGCGGTGGTGATGGCCAATATCGTCAAGGTGACCTCGGCGCTGGCTGCCCGGGTGGCTGATCCGCGTCGTCGCCTCAGCTTGGTCCCGACCCGGGCCGGTGAGGCTTGGCTGGCGGTGGAGGACCAGTGTTGGCGGATGTACGACTTCATTGCCGACTCCACCGAGTTGACGCCGCCCGCGACCCTCGCCCAGTGTGCCGGGGTGGGGCAGGCTTTTGGCGAGTTCATGCTGGAGTTGGCGTCGCTGCCGGGCGAGGGGCTGCAGGTCACGATCCCCGATTTCCACAATGAACCTCATTATCTGGCCCGCCTCAAGGCGGCAGTGGCGGCGGACCGGGTTGGCCGAGTGAGCCAGGTGCCCTCAGAGATCGAAAGCCTGCTCGCCTACGAGACGGTCAGCCATGATTTTGATAACACGGCTATGCCACTGCGTATCACCCATAACGACGCCAAGGCCTCCAACGTGCTCTTCGACACCACCACCGGTCAACCCCTCGCCGTGATCGACCTCGACACTATCCAACCAGGCTTCGTGGTCAACGACTTTGGCGACATCATCCGCTCTTGTGCCACCACCGCCACCGAAGATGAGCTAGACCTCGATGCGGTCCACTTCTCGCCAGCCCGTTTTGAAGCCTGCACCCGGGCTTACCTCGCCGCCTGCCATTCCGTCCTCACCGGCTCGGAGCTCGCCCACCTGCGCCACGGTGCCCGCTTGATGACCCTGGAAACCTCAGTACGTTTCCTCACTGACTACCTCGAAGGCGATATCTACTATCGGACCGCCCACCCCGGGCACAATCTCGAGCGCGCTCGCAACCAAGCCAAGCTGCTGGCTGACCTCGACCGCCATTGGGACTGGATGGGCGAGGTCATCGAAGCCGCTATCCCAAGGACTGATTAGCCCAACACTTCGGTAGCGCCGTAGCTAGGCCTTGACTCGGCGTCGGCCGCTAAAGACACTGGTTCTTTGATAGTGAATATGCCCATGACTGGGACATTTAGTGTTGTTTGATGTCTATGCTAGCCCCCCCGGCACTCCGTAACCCCCAACGAAGGCGGTCTGAAATGAGTGGACACCAGCCCCGGCGCCTTGGCCTACCCCTTACGTGGTTGGCGGCCGCGATTGCGCTCATCGGCGCCCTGCCCGCCTCGCTCCCCGCCCCGGCGAAAGGTCTCGATCCCTACACGGCGATCATTGACCTAGGGGTGACCAACACCCCAGGCGACGGTTATGTCGTCTTCGACCAGACCGGCAATATCCCGGCCCTCAGGTTCATGCCCGGCGCAACTGGCAAGACCTACAAGATCATCCAGACCGCGCCCGAGCGCTTCTTTGGCATCGATGTCTTAACTGGCGGTCCGGTGACACTGGTGATCTCCGGCATTGACACCACCCACCCGATCTGGGTCAATCCGGGGAGCGACCTAACCTTGATTTTGGATGGTACGAATTACGTCCGCAGCTATATATCCGTACCAGAAACGACAGCGATCACGATCGACTCTTTGAACGACTCCGAGACCGACAAGCTCATCATCCCCTCCACCCCAGGGTCGTCGAACACCAATGCAGCCATCGGTGGTCAGGGAGCGCATACGGGCGGTCTAACCGCTCAGCCCGGCGGGGTGATCACTATTAACGGTGGCTATATCACGATCACCGCCTCCTCGACGGGCGCCGGGATCGGTGGGGGCGGCTGTGTGCCCATGGAGTTGGGCAATCAGGCTAAAGGCTCCGGCGGGGGGGTGATCACCATTAACGGTGGGCGAATCGACATCGCCCAATATGGTTACGGCAATCCAGATGGCGGAGGGTTCGCTGGGGCGGCGATCGGTTCGGGGGGGCATTGCACCAGTTCGAGCAGTCTGTCCCCGTACGGCCCGGCTAGCCAGATCACGATTAACGGCGGCACTATCAACGTCACCCAGTATTCGAATGCCGCTGGGATCGGAGCCGGGACCTACGCTCGAGTCGGCACCATCGTCATCAATGGTGGCACCATCGACGCCAAGAGTATCCGGCTCAGCGCCGACCCCTACGCGGGCGCGGGCGCTGCCATCGGCAGTTCGGCTGGCACCTCGGCGACCGGCCCCGCTTCTATCACCATCAACGGCGGTCAGATCAGCGCGACCACCGAGTCGGTTGGGGCTGGTATCGGCGCTTCTAATAACAACCAGCCGGTCGAGATCACCATCACCGGCGGTCAGATCTACGCCATGAGCCGCGCCGGCTCCGGGATTGGTTACGTCAGTGACCCCAAGGGCTCCCGGATCACCATTACTGGTGGTCAGATCGTCGCCGAAAGTCAGACGGGGGCTGGCATCGGCAACTATCCGGCGACCGCCCCCGACTTCTGTCTCGGCCCGGGAGCCGAGGTGAAGGCCTATTCGAAGACCGGCCCGGCTTTTAATGTCAGGGCCGTAGCTCCCCCGGAAGGCCACTGCAGTGGTTATCATGTCAACGCCCAGCTCAACCAGCCCCTCTCGCCGACGAAGGCCACCCGACTCGATGTT
>JAIRKB010000258.1 GCA_031260385.1 Propionibacteriaceae bacterium
ACCGGCGAATACTACGACAACGGCTGGGTGGCCGAGACCCATTTTCCTTTCACGGTGAAGCTCTGTCTCCACCCCTCCGCCCAGTCTCTCACCGTTAGCATTGATCGGTTCTGCTTGGAGACGGAGACAAGTTCCAAGAGGTCAGACGTGGTCTTTCCGGGAACGTTCGACACCTACGCGAGGGGTATGGGTAAGGGGGATTATGATGCGGGGACCGGGTTCTTCAACTTCGATTTGTCGTGGGAAAACGGGAAAGCTATCGACAACTATAAATGGGACCTGTGGGACGAGATCTCGGTCCACCTTACCCTGGCCCTCGGCGTCACCATCGCACCATGAGGGAGTAGGCCAAAGTGGTTGGTCCGACAGGACTGTCTAGCCCGTAGTCGTCAAACTTGCTCCTAGCTCGACGTTTTCGACCCGGGCCTCGTGACGACGAAATCGCCTGAGCAGACCAGTGTCCTAAGTCTCGAACAGTCCCGGAGTCTCACCGTATCCATCCGTGACCAGGGTGATCCCTCATTCTTTGGGGGGGGTGAGCCAGGGGGACACTTTCTGGTGGTATCGCATGTCGATCCACTCCAGATAGTCACAAGACGTATTCTGCCATCTCGCGCACCGTCGGAAACGTCCCCCTGGTTCACCCCTGGTTCGAACGTGAACGACTAGCTATCGCTTTGGAGGAACGAGACTATGGCAAACGATGACCTACTCAACCTATCTGCGGCCGTAGGAACACTGCCCACCAAAGCCAAGACTCCAAACTCCGCGCGCGTACTGGACAACTGGATAACTCAGGCCGAAACCAAGCTGGGCGGAACGAAGGGACGCCTTGGATGGCTTGTTGCATCAACGGTTGTTGCGGCGGCGCTTCAGCAGGCGGTTGATGAGCAGGGGCAACCATTGTTCCTTCTCAAGGGCGGAACAATGCTTCAACACCGCCTACCCGGTTCGCGCGCGTGACGTTGTCGACCTACTCCTGCTACGTGACTTGGCGCGAGATAGCGGACACCCACAGCTCTCGGAGATCAGACCGGCAATCGTAGACATCTTTGATGCTCGCGCGACCGAGGCAATCGCCACAGGGCGGTCACCGCGACGATGGTCGGCCAGAATCGTGCCCCATTCCCATTGGGAGCCGTCTTATCAGAAGGCTGCTCGCTCTGCCGAAGTCCACCAACTACTTGAGGAAGCTGTCCGACAGGTTAACGAGTGGCTCGACGAGATCGACAACAGCTGAACTCCATTGTAAGTAACCACAGATCGGTTCGACGAGTAGGATACCAAGGCCTAAAGCCAGGGTAAAGGTACAACAGAACCGTTAGCCTTTTAACAGCAGGCGGTTTTGGCGGAGGCTTGCTCGCGCTTCGCGCCTGGAGGGTGTCAATGGAGCATCAGGCCCTTTTGGCATGTAAAGAAGGAGGAAATGGGTACCCGCGCCGTGGCGAAGGAGCCTTGCTGGTTGTTGTGAGTAGGCTCGTCGCCATTCCCCAGGCTTAGTGGGGGAATGTGTCAAACTCCCCATTAGCGATACGCTCTCGCAACCCAATATGGGACATGAATCTTCCACCCATGTATTCCGTGTGTCTGGCGTGCGCCACAGCCGCTTCGACGCCTTCCCAGCGGGATGTGAGCAGGAAGTTTATGTCCTCAGAAGTGTGAGAGTAGGACTTCTTGTCTGGGTAGAAACGCACACGCCTAAGGTTTGGATGATCTAGTAACCCGCTCAGGTCATCATCAGCGCAGCTGGCGAATACAAAGCTCTCCAACGAAGGGAAACCGGCAATAATCCCGACGTTAGGAATGTTGACTCCCCATTCCAACTCTCTCAGATTCGGTAACGTGGCGTTCAGCACGGGAGGAACCTTCGGCACCTTTTCGAACTTTACCTTCTCCAAACTGGCGATTCCATCCAAAGCGGCTACATCGGCAAGGCTGCGACAGTAGGCCACGTTCAACTCCTTAAGGCGCGCAAGTTTTTGGATGCCCTCTAGCGACTTTATCGAGGACTGCACGAATGTCAGATAAGTGAGGTTCTCCAAAGCGGAGACCTCGGCCAAATCAGTGCCTTTGTAATGCCACACCGACAACCTGCGTATGTCGTTTGCAGCGAAAGCGTTTCGTACTTTCGGCTGGCTCTCAAAGGAAAGTATCTCCAAGTTCGGTACTCGCGCTATGTCAATCTCGCTGCCAATCCGGTCCATGATGCTCAGCTCAGTAACATCCGACTCGTACAGTGCGTCGATATCTTTGAAGGAGTCCACCTCAACACTGATTCCCAAGTCTCTCAGGCCGGGAAAATCACGTAGTGGGGACAGGTCCACCAGGCCCGGTTTTGCTCCTAAAGCGCCTGAGCGAAGGGTTAGGGCAGTTAACCCTTTGCTCAAGGCTAGTTCCACCCCAACACGCAAATGCTGTGCATCTACAGCGACATGTGTATCATACAGTGACGCGAACTTTCCCAAAGCCGAGCCCTTCTCGTTTTCTCGCCCGAGCCTCGATTATATCAAAGCGAGGCCGGGAAATGATGTCCCATTGTGATGAAGCTATCAGAGTTGAGTGCCGATACCGATCAGGAAGTTCATCCAAGTAACAGCGACGCCAGCGAGAATCGCGGCACCGAGCGCAACGAACAGTCCGATGCGGGCTTTACCAGCGATGTGATAGTTGCCGGTTGATGTCAAAAGGGCCTGGCCCGTTGGCCTTTTTCCGGGCCTAGCGGCCTATTCCGTGGCCTGGCGGCCTATTCCGAGTAACAGGCACGGCTAGTTCCGAGTTTAGGCTTCGGCCAGTTCCGGGCTTGCGCTATCATGGGATCGCGACGAACATGCTCTTCAGACGAATTTCGCCCGTCATGCACGACCGATCAAGCAAGTCGCCAGTGCTCCTACTCGAAGGCCCGAGAGGCGTGGGAAAGTCGACTTGGTACTCGAGCGCTACGACGGCGCTGTCGTCGCCATAGAAGTGAAAGCGGGTGACCACGTGAAGCAGAGCCAACTGTCGCCACTTATTGCGCTTCGTGACCGCCTCGGTGCTTCTTTCATGTCAGGCATAGCCCTCCATACCGGAAGAGCCGGATATCTGGCTGAAGATCGGATTCACGTCCTGCCCATCGAGCGTTTGTGGGTTTGAGTAGGTTGCCAATGGATGTCAATGGGTTCCATCAAAGGTGTGAACCGGCGACCAACCGGCGTAATTGGTGTCCACCAGCCATTGAGCCATTGGGGACGGCATCCCCAACCCCGGAGACAAAGGATCAGCCCTTGTCCATGGTTCCGGAGTCACAGGCGGCTCCGTGCTGGGGCTCCCAGCACATATCGAGAAAGCTCTCAGAGCCACTATTGCCTACCCGCCACTGGCGATTCGGGAACTCGTGGCGAACGCCCTGATTCCCCAGAACTTCTCAGTCACCAGCGCTCGCCAGTTGGCCACATGGAATAGTCGGATCGGGTCCGTGCGGTCTATTTACATGCCTGCCTCCAGTAGGCCAAGCGTGAGCCGATGAACAACGCTTCGGTACATCGTCGGTTCGGGCTTGGGAAGCAAAGCAAAGCCTCCCATACTGGGCAGGGCAGATAGACGAAGACGGATAAGGCACTGGAGTGTGTCGCAGGGCCTTGTTGCCCGCTCGTTGCCCGTCATCCGGGGTTGCGGACGGTTGATTATCATAAGTAAGTCATGGCTCTTAGCGTCGAGCCTATTACCTGAAACTTAGCATTTCGTTTGAGTCTACCTACTCCGAAGACGAGTATGGTCGGTCGGTCTCACCACCGGTGAGGCTTCGCTCAAGCACGCATCTGGTGCGGGCGAGTTCGGCTTCAAGGGATTTCTCATCTGGTAGAGCGAGTTTGTACTCGGCAGCGAGCACGGGGTTGCCCAGACCGTCTAGGGCGTAACGAGCCTCATCGGCGTCCTTCTCGGCACAAAGAATTAGTCCGACGGGCGGGTTCTCCCCCGGTTTCGTCCACTTTTCACGAGCGTAGTTCAAGTACATGTGCATTTGTCCAGCATGGTTGTAGCTGAAGGGACCAATCTTCAAGTCAATTAGTAGCAGACAACGCAGGCTGCGGTGGTAGAAGACGAGATCGGCTCGGTGCCAGGTGTTCCCGATCCTCATCCGGCGTTGTCTCGCTATGAAGGCGAAATCGTCGCCGAGCTCAAGGAGGAACTCCATGAGGTGGGTGATGAGAGCGTCTTCCAAGTCGGTTTCGGAGTATTCATCTTTGAGACCGAGGAACTCCAAAACGAAGGGGTCTCTGATCGCCTCCACTGGGCTCATCTGGTCCCCCCGTTCGTTGTCACCGCTGCTGGTCAACATGGCGGCTTTGTCCTTCGATAAGGCAGTGCGTTCGTAGTACATGGAGCTAATCTGACGGTCTAGTTGGCGTACCGTCCACCCCGACCGTAGTGCCTCAGCCTCGTAGAAACGGCGGGCGTGTTCATTTTTGACAGACATCAGCCGTACATACGCCGACCAAGGTAGCGATAGCATTCCAGGCAGACCCGTAGCCGCGATTTCGGCACGCTCCCCGCTTGAACCTGATTTGCCAGACGCTGTCTGGCAAATCTGCTGGGGTGGCCACGTCAGGTAGAACTGGCGCATCTGCTGTAGGTTCTGACGGCTGAATCCGCGACCGAATCTGCCAGTCAAGTCCGTCGATAGTCGGGCGAGGAGGGCTTCTCCATATGCAGCACGCTGTTGGCCCCCTTGCTCCTCCTCAACAATCCGCCGCCCCACACTCCAGTACGTCACTGTCATGACCGTGTTAACGCTTCTGGCAGCCGCAGTCCTCGCCTGGTCAATGATGCCGACGATGTCAGTCAACACCTGCTCGTATCCCATTAGCTCGCCTGACTGACTCACCTGACACCACCGTTCTTCATAGCATGATCGCGATCACGGTCATTGTTGCAAGCGTATCGGCGAGGTACGACATGCCTGAAGTGGCGTCACTGCACCACCGCTAGCAGACTACGGACAAGCCAAAAGGGCCCTGTCCCCAATGGCTGGTCCCCATTGGGACTGTTCTGGTGTACCAGCTTGTCAAGCTAGTTTCACTGGGCGCCATACCGAAGAGCGCTAAGCCGCCTGATGCCATACCCTAAACAGCCCAGCCTCACCCGAGAAGGGCGAACAGATCTAGAACAAACGGTAAGGCCACACAGTGGGAAGGTTTGGCTCAACACTTGCCAGCAACTCAAGGAACTCTACGTCGAGCGCATCCTGAGGCGCAGCTGACTCGAACTGTTCCCAGAGATCCGCGACGGCCAGGAACTCCCGAAACCCAATCCCTAACTCCACCGTGCAGTCATCGCACCCAACTTCATCGTGGTCAAAGAACCACACAAGACCATCTGTGAGATGGACCAGCCACGCGTCGCCCATGCCGCTTTCCGCAACGCACACGAACTGGTGGGCATCATCTATTGCCTCTTCATACAGGTCACCACCCCTGTCGACACAAAACACGACGTCCGCACTCACCGCCACACGGTCGAGCCGGAGCACAGCATTGAGGATCTCCGGGGCAATAAGCCCGAGCTTCGTGCTAGCACCAGCCCCAAGTGGCACCGGTTGATCCTTGCCCCAACGAGTAAGTACCTCGTGTTCGGATCTCAGCCTCATGTTGGACCAGTTTACCAACATACACTGCCATTGGGGACTACACTGCCATTGGGGACTGGCCCTTTTGGCAGGGGCGGGGTACGTACAAAGTAGTACGTATTGGTGGCTGGTTTGTCAACACAACTGCTTAGTTTTCTGCATTGTCTAGGTAACGGAAAGAACAGACCCTATGCCTCGTAACCTTGAGAGGGATACATGCCCAGACAACCACGTAAGGCAAGCGCCACCGGAATCCATCACATCGTCCTTCGGGGCGTCAACCGGCAACGCATCTTTGAAGAAGCCGAAGACTACGCCTACTTTCTGGAGTGTGTCCAGGATACCTGCGCCAACAACGCGATGACCCTTCTCGCTTATTGCTGTATGTCCAACCACGTCCACCTGTTGATTGAAGAGGCAAACAAATCATGCTCGTGGTCCATCAGACAACTAGCTGGGCGATACGCGATCTGGTTCAACCGAAAGTACAAACGAGTCGGACATTTGTTCCAAAACAGATTCCACAGCGAACCAGTCGAAAACGATGCCTACCTCCACACTGTCACCATGTACATCCACCGAAACCCGGTGGAAGCTGGTCTTAGTTCCACCCCAGCCGAATACCAATGGTCAAGCAGGTATTCCCTAGACCACCCACCCGGCCTGATCAATCATGAAAGACTCGAAGAGCTACTGTCCATATCATCGCTCCTCGACGCCGAAAAGCGCCAAGGGATGTTTGATCCGATGTACGTACCAATGCTGAAACACAAGCAGTCCTGGGCTGATGAAGAAGCCTGGGATTTACTATCAAAGATCTGCGGCGCAACAACAGCATCCGATTTCCAAAAACTTCTCAGAGATGAACAGCAACGAGCCGTACGAACCGTTAGCCCTCACCTATCAATCCGACAGATCTCCCGCCTAACCGGTATCAGCAGAGACCTTATCTCCCGGTGGCGATCCTGAGCAGACGCCACCAACAAAAAACCAGAATGTCGTACTACTTTGTACGGGACAAGCCAAAAGGGCCTGTCCCCGTTGGCCCTCTACCCGTTGGCCCTCTAAAGTTCTCGGGGACCCCTCCGACAAATCTGGTGAGAGGGCCGACCGCACATGTAGTTAACCGGCTGCGTTAATCTCCGCGATCCAGGCCTGCAACTTGGTGATGGCTTCGTCCAGCGTCAGGTCTAAGCCGACAGATCTGGCCAGCGCAGGGTACTGTTCGCGCCACAGCGCGTTTGCGCGGATGACCGGTGGCCACGGGCGAGGGGTTTCTCCCAACTCGCTTGCCTCAGTGGCCCGCGCATCAAACAGGTCAAGACACGCGGCCTTGAGACTCACAGGTGGATCACCGAGATAGAAGTAATCGTGCAAGAGGTTCAGGTCAATGATGTCTCGAACTCGATCATTTACCCAACCCTCGGTATCAGGATCTGTGCAGGCGTGGGTCTTCTGAGCTATCTGATAATCCATGGCGATGCCAACGAGATGGTCAGGCGCGTCGAGGCCGAAGAAACCGATCTGCGGGGTAGGCACCGGCTGAGCGTGATCCGCAATACTGCCCTCGGGGAAGGAGACCTCGACCTTCACTTTCCGCCACACGGCACCTTTGAGAATCAACTGCACTTCGAACCGGCGTGGCTTAACGAGCCGTTTAGCCCCAGCGATGACCTCAACGTCGGAAGTCTGAAGAGTGAACGGTCCCCACGGTGCCGACAACACATCAGCGAGCGTCGCGGCAAACCCGGCCACCGTGCCACGGAACAAGGTGTCGATGTCCTGAGTGACGCGCGCGCCAAGGCCCAGCTGCATCTCCAGATACACACCACCTTTGACGAGAAACTGGGGTCTCCCGTCAATGCCGAGTGCCCGCTGCAACGCGGCGATCACGACAGTGGACGCCAGTATCCAGCCGATTCGGCGCTCTCGCATACCCGTCAGACGAACGGCGTCGCGGACCCAGGTGTTCAGTGCTCTTGCCGACGGTTCGGGCCGGGACTTGTTTGGTAGGTCGAGGCTCATCGATACTTCCCCTCAAGTATGTCGCGAAGATGGTTGGCAGTATCGGTGTCGATCATGGCGCGACGATGTGCGGTATCGATTGCCTGGCCGAGCAAGTCAGGACGCACCGCCGTACGGATACCCTGCTCGATCGCCGTACCTGCCGTCACCGTGGGGATCTGTTCCCACCAACCGCGTTGCTCGTTGCCAAGGTTCTCATAGTGGAGCACCAGATCGTCGGGCATTTCACGTCGGCGGATCGGAAACCTGCGGTTCGAGATGGTCAGGTGCAGCGTGGTCGGGTTAATATCGCACAAGTCGAGTACGTCCAGCGCCGTGTCATGAGACAGGACAGCAGTAGGATCACGTGTCCACAGGACCGCTTCCATCAGGTGATCGTTGGCCGACACTGGCCATTGCGGAAAACGGTAGACACCCTGAGAAATCCGATCCAGGGTTCCACGCTTGGACATCTTGGCCAACTCAATCAGCGCCACCGCGAGTCGTGCCGCATCAGCAGTTGTGACGTACCCATACTGGTCAACCGCCACATCCCACAGCTCATCTCGGATCGACATGAGCAAAACTATACCGTTTCCGGTAAAGTTTTGCTCATGATCGGCTCGTCAACCCAACAGAAATGTCGTACCGTCCTGCGATGATGGAGAGCGAAAGGAGTCATGATGGCAGAAAACAAGACGTTCCCCGTCCTTGTTGCTGGCTTGTTGCAGAACGGTCGAAGACCCGCTCGCAACTAACTGCACCCCGCTCAAATCCGAAGAGCCGCTTTTTGTCGGGGTGTTACTCGCGCAGCGGAGCTGTGCTCGGGCAACCCCTTCCTTGGCCTCGGCAAAGAAAACAAGTTTTCTTTGCACTCGACCTGCGTCGGGGTGTTATTCGCGCAGCGGAACTGCGCTCGGGCAACCCCTTGGCGTTCGCGCCATGAGCCGGCTGCGCCGTCTCACGCATCCCCGTCGAAAGCGAAGCCGAGCAAGCTCTGCTTCGCTTTCACCAGGAATGCGAAGAGCCGACCTTTCGGTCGGCTCATGCGCTCACTTTGTCGGGGTGACAGGATTTGAACCTGCGACCTCATCGTCCCGAACGATGCGCGCTACCAAGCTGCGCCACACCCCGAGGTGTGAGGAGCGTATGTCGGCCGAGTTTACTCGGGTCGGCATCTGCTCCGAATGCCGACAGGGTGTTGACATCGGTAACACCGATGGAACACACCCCGCGGTGTGATTGGTGGGTGTTGGCATCGGTATTGCCGATGGAGAACACCCGCGGTGGGTGGGCCATTAGTGTCACGGGGGCACTAAAGGACCGTAGGAAAGTTTAGCTCACTTGCTAGATCGACACCAGTTTGGGGGCCAAGAGGGTCACTCTTCTTCTTCGACATCCCAATAATCGTCGACGGCCTTGCGGAAAGGGGTCCCGAATCTCATGCCTTCGGCGAGGCGTTCGGCGAGGTCTTCGCTGGTCATGTCGTCGTCCATGAGCATCGCTTCGAGATCCATTTCGGAGACACCCTGGTCGGCGAACATGTCGAGGTCGCCGATGGGACCATCCTCGGGAACATCGCCAGTCCCAGGATCAAGACCGAGGAAGTCGATGGCATCGTGGACCAAAGGCCAGGTGTCAACGTAGAAGGCGTCGGAGATGAAGACTTGGACGTGACGGGGGCCACGCACTCGTACAGCCACAAGCACATCAGAATCCAGGGAAACCATACCCAAGGCCCCGCCGTCGCCGGGAATCCGTTGCAGATAGTCGATTAGGCCCTCGAAATCGTTGGCCAAGTCGGCCTCGAGCGCTACACCGGTGGGAACGCCGTCCTCACGGTAAAGCCCGACACAGAAATCAATCTCGTCATCGTCAGCGTCCTCAAGCTCATCGTCATCATCAAACTCTTCGTCTTGGTCGAGTTCCTCGTCCGCCGCATCGCCTGCGACGTCCTCCGGATTCCATACGCTCATACTTCCTCCTTGCTGGCTCCGACTACTATCTTGGCAGGGTTTGTGACGCCAAGATAGGTCCCTGGTCGCTCCCAGCCGAGGCCGTTATCAAATCGTTACACAATTTTGAAGAACTCTCCCCACCGGGGCGAAGGCCAAGCTAGCCCAAGGGTCGATGACGGTTCACATGGGCGGCGAAGTGTGCAAAGCTGGAGGGGTGGAACTTAGAGTTATTGATCATCCTTTGGTGGCTCACAAAACGACGCTCCTGCGCGCCAAGACCACCAACTCCCCGCTCTTTCGCCAGCTCGTTGAAGAGCTAGTGACCCTCCTTGCCTACGAGGCGACCCGCGACGTCCGCATCGAACCCTATGCTGTTGAAACCCCGCTTACCGAGACGACTGGCGTCCGCTTGACCAAGCCCACGCCGCTGATCGTGCCGATCCTGCGTGCCGGGTTGGGCATGTTGGAGGGTATCACCCGACTGATGCCCTCAGCCGAGGTTGGCTTTGTTGGTATGGTCCGCGATGAAGTCTCGCTCAAACCGTTCACCTACGCCGAGCGCCTGCCCAAGGACCTGTCCGGACGGCAGTGCTATGTGCTCGACCCGATGCTGGCGACCGGCGGTTCACTAGGGGGTACGGTTCAATTCCTCCGTGACCGGGGAGCGACCGATATTACGGCAGTATGTTTGCTGGCCGCCCCCGAGGGTATCGCTCACATCGAAGAGCTCACCAAGGACCTCGACATCCCCTTCACCCTCGTGGTGGCGGCCGTCGATGATCACCTCAACGATGTTGGCTACATCGTCCCAGGCCTAGGCGACGCTGGCGATCGCCTATACGGTTTGGCTGAGTAAACTCAGCCAAACCTAGGTTTCGTCCTCACCTCAACCGCGCAAGCGCGTCTCGCCTCGTCCTCACCATATGGTCTCGCAGAATAGAGTTCAGCCAAACCTAGGTTGTCCGAACCTCACCCGCGCAAGCGCTTACATTTGACAGTTGAGTACGGCATACTGGGTACATGCCGACGATTATTGATGACGTTGCCCAGCGGGCCGGAGTGTCTACAGCCACCGTGTCGCGGGCCTTGCGTGGCCTGCCAAATGTCTCGGCAACGACCCGCCAGAGAGTCCAGCAGATCGCTGAGGAGCTCGGGTACGTCCCTTCCCGCAGTGCCGCTGCCCTGGCATCAGGGCGGGCGCGCTCGGTTGGCCTGGTGGTCCCGGCAATCTCCCGTGGGTTCTTCGCCACCCTCCTCGAGGGCGCAGAGTATGCCTTACGGGCCGCTGACTATGACGCCCTGCTCTACTCCCTCCCAGACAATGTGCCCGAGCGCCGTCTATTTGACCCCGATGTCTTACGGTCAAGAGTTGACGCCGTCATGGTCGCATCAATGCTTTTTGGCCAGTCGGAGGTCACGGGGTTGCGGTCATTGGCGATGCCGACGGTCTTTGTTTCGGTCACCCAATCGGGGTTCTCCCATGTGGGTATCGATGACAATGCCGCTGCCGCGCTGGCGACCACCCACCTGATCGATCTCGGACACACCACTATCGGGCACGTCTCGGGTTACTCCACCGACAACAATCCAGCGACGCCGACATCCCGGCGCCGCGAGGGGTGGCGCCAGACCCTCGCAAGC
>JAIRKB010000270.1 GCA_031260385.1 Propionibacteriaceae bacterium
GAGCTATGGCAATCGACTGGTCATCGACCACGGCATTATTGACGGTAAACATGTCGTTGTCAGCCATAATCACCTCTCCGGGTCTCTGGTGAAGCCCGGCGCGCAAGTAGAGCAGGGGCAACCGGTTGCGCAAGTTGGTTCCTCTGGGGCTTCGACGGGCTGTCACAATCACTACATGATCTGGATGGATGGCCAGATCGTTGATCCAACCCCCTATGTCGGAAAGCCGCGTGGCTACGGCAATTAGGCGCCCGTGCTGGCCGTTCTCAGGCTTCCTTAGAAAAGCATTTCCCCTCATAATTTGATTCCATAAGTATAATTGCTTGTCGAGAGCTAAGACACGCGGAAGAGTGCCCTACGTTTGACAGTTTCCTGAGGATCGCTTAGGCTTTTCTCAGGGTCTAAACGGGCAACTGGAAGGTTCGGATAAGTAAGATGGTAGTAAAGGTAGTTAAGCGAGCGCTCGTTGGCATTTTGGGGACAGCGTTAGCAATATCCGTCGGATTTGGCGCCCACGTCGCCCAAGCCGACACTTCGTACGCTGGTATGTCGACCTCGCAATTGCGCGAGGCTCTTGACGCACTCGACCAAGAGCAAGCGGAACTAGCAATCGAGCGGGCGACCGCCGAAGAAAAGCTCGCTGCCGCTAAAGAGCAGCTCAAGACGACCAAGGCGCAACTAGCCGACCACCGCGAAAGACTCCAGGATATGGAATCGCAGGCGGCGCAGTTTGCCCTTCAGCGTTATCAAGATCGGGGAATGTCCACCACTGCGATCCTGCTGACCTCCGGTGGTAACGGCGACATCGTTGAGAAAATGACGGTCATGCAGCAGGTTACAAATGCCGCCGACTCACTCATCACCAGCCTGCTACTCGCTCAATCGACCTTGACTGAGCTTGAGTTAACCGAACAGAACGCCGTCAATGTGATTGAGGCGGAACGGGCCGCCATTGCCGCCTCCGAAGCCGAGTCAATCGCCAAGTCGGCCAAGATCGTCGCCCTACTCGACCAAATGGCCCGAGCCGCGGCGGCCTCGTCAGCCCTGTCTTCCGGTCACGTCTCGGCTTCGAGCGCCTCAATCCTGCCTTCAGGATCACTGCGCTCGCCGATGAGCCGTTACGTCATCACCGATTACTATGGCATGCGTGTCCATCCCTTCACTGGTGGCTGGACCTTCCACGATGCGATGGATCTAGCAGCGCCTTGTGGGACCGCCATCACAGCCCCGGCCAATGGGGTGGTGACCGATTACTACTGGGGTGGCTCCTACGGTAACCGGATCATCATCGACCATGGCTGGATCGGTGGCAAACACGTCGTAACGAGCTCTAACCATCTATCGGGCGCCGCCGTCAGCGTTGGCTCGGTAGTCTCCCAAGGTCAGGTAGTGGCCTACGTTGGCACGACTGGGTCTTCAACCGGTTGTCACAACCACTATCAGATCTACATGGATGGCCAAACTGTAAACCCGTCGCCTTATATCTAGTCCAACACCCCGTGAGACTGGTCGGGGTTACGGCTGAGTATCCCTTAGAATTTCCTCAGATAACTTGGAAGGTAGATGATGACTCGTTTACACCGCCCCATCGCGGTTGTCATTGCCGCGTTCCTTGTCGTCAGCCTTGGCTGGCTGGCTCCGGCCCAGGCCGATGAACTGAGCGATGCTAAGGAAACCCTGGAGAAACTCCAAGGTGAGGCGAGCCAAGCCA
The DNA here is from genome assembly GCA_031260385.1 of Propionibacteriaceae bacterium. Taxonomy (GTDB): domain Bacteria; phylum Actinomycetota; class Actinomycetes; order Propionibacteriales; family Propionibacteriaceae; genus WQYJ01. The sequence goes on from JAIRKB010000270.1 coordinate 1,712, forward strand.
ATGAAGACTACAACGCGGTCAAGGAGAGGCTAGACGCCGCCGAAGCCAGACTAGTTCAGATCAAATCCGATCTAGAGGCTCAGGTGATCAGGGTCGCAGAGCTCCGTGAGCAGGCGGTGGTTGTCACTCTTCAGCAATTCCAGGATCGCGGCGTCGCCGCCACCGTCGTGTTGTTAAGTTCGTCTAGTCAAGACGAGATGATCAACCGCTTAACGGTCTCCTCTCAGGTGGCTAATACCACCCAAACCCTGCTCGCCGCCTACACCTTGGGGCAGTCGTCCTTGGCGGAGCTGAGGATTGAGCAAGACAATCAGATCGCCTTGATCGAAGCCGAGAAGGCCCGGATGGCGGAGCTAAAAGAAGCCGCTGCCGCCAAGGTCGCTGAGGCCGAACGCCTAGTTGCTCGCTTGACCGCCGCCCAGCAGGCCGGTCTCGGTGGGGCGTGGGCTTGGAATAGTGATGTCTACGGTCCACCGCCGCCCGTCCAAAACGGGGCCGCTGCCCAAGCGGTTGTCAACTACGTGATGTCTAAGGTTGGCCAGCCCTACGTCTGGGGTGGCGAAGGTCCCTGGGGTTACGACTGCTCTGGTTTGACGATGATGGCTTACCGGGCCGTAGGCATCGGCTTACCGCACGGTTCGATGAGCCAGTTCCGCTATGGTGTGCCGGTGCCAAAGTCCGACCTCCAGCCAGGTGACCTCGTCTTCTTCTACTCTGGTCCCGGGCACGTCGGCATCTATGTCGGTGGTGGCATGATCGTGGACGCTCGTAACGAGTCCGTCGGAATCGTCTACGCCCCCCTCGAAGGCGGCATGTCCTACGTCGGCGCCCGCCGCCTCCTCTGATTTTTGGCCAAATTCTTGGACTTGTCTCAACCGGGGCATTAACCCGGGCTGCTAGATTTCGCCCTCGTCATCAGTTTCCTGCGGTAGATGGGTGACCACCCACAAGCAAACCCCCACTCCGACACAGAAACCAATCACCCCAATCCAACCAACCCAGTCCGGAGTATTGCGCGCAATAATCTTTAGCACCGCCAAGATCACCCCCAAAGCGATCAACCGTAACCCCCAACGCATCGGCCCGGTCACCGCCCAAATACTGGCTTCGATCTCCCGATAGCTCTCATCGTCATCGTAAAGATTGAGCTGAAAGTCCTCTTGGGGCGGTGGGGGAGGTACGGGCAGAGGTGCCGGCGACCATGCCTCAGCAAACTCCGTCTCAACAATGTCGGCGAACCGCGCGTCCTCATCCTTCACAACTTCGATACTACCCAACTTTGTGGTCGCTGCGGCGAACTTCCACCTTGACTGTTCGTTAGCGGGCGTGGTTTCTCGATGAGGATTGGACTCACAGTAGACTGATGGGGATGTTCTACTGGTTTATTAAGATCCTGCTGATCCCCTTGGCGACGATATTGTTTTGGCCGAAGGTGACTGGGCGTGAGAACATTCCCGCGACAGGGCCGGCGATAATCTTTGGCAATCACCTGGGGATTGGGGAGGCCTTCCTGGTCCCGGGCTTTGTTCGGCCGAAGATGGTTTTTCCGGTCAAAGGGGAGATCTTTAATGGTGGCGGTCCCTTCAAGCGGTTTGGGGCTTGGTTCTTGAAGGCGATTGGGATGGTGCCGATGGATCGGACGGGCGGGCGTTCGGCCTCGGATGCCCTGGGGTCGATCTCGGGAGTCCTCGAAAATGGTGGCTTCGTCGGGTTCTTCCCCGAAGGGCACCGGTCGCCAGATGGTCGACTCTATCGTGGGCGTACGGGGATCGCCCGGCTAGCGATCCAAAACGATGCCGTGCTCGTGCCGCTAGGCTGCTTTGGGACGCGATTCGTCCGCAAATGGCTGCCGTGGCCCTGGCTCTTCCGTCCCGAGTTGCGGTTCAGTGAACCATTTAAACTGCCGGCCGAAATGGTCGAAGCCTTTAACACGGCCACCGACGCGACGGTCGCGGGGCAGGTCTTGCGGGAGGCGACCGATTATGCGATGCGCCGGGTCCAGGCCATTACCGGCCAAGAGTGGGTCGATGAATACTCCCTCAACCCCAAGAAGGCCAAGCGTAAGGATAATAAGGTTTCGTGATGGATGGCGTACCAACATTAGCGGCCCTGCGTGAGTTGGGGCCTTTACATCAACCGGTCTATGAGGATTCGGTTCTACTTGAGCGGGTGATCGAGCAACTGCGCACCCTGCCCCCACTGGTCTTTGCCGGCGAATGTGACGCCCTGAAAGCCAAGATTGCCGATGCCGCTGAAGGGCGAGCTTTTGTCCTACAAGGCGGCGATTGCGCTGAGACCTTTGCCGCTTTGACGGCTGGATCGATTCGGGGGCGACTGCGTGTCCTGCTGTCGATGGCGGTAGTTTTGACCTACGCCGCTGAGGTGCCGGTGGTCAAGATCGGGCGGATGGCTGGGCAGTTCGCTAAGCCACGATCATCGAGCATCGAGACCCGTGATGGGGTAATCCTGCCGGCTTATCAGGGTGACGCCATCAATGGGTTCGACTTCGACGCCCAGTCTCGGCGCCCCGATCCGGCGCGGATGCTTCAGGTTTATCACGCCTCGGCGGCGACCCTCAATCTGGTGCGTGCCTTCGCCAAAGGGGGGTTCGCTGACCTGCGTACGATCCATTCCTGGAATGCCGACTTCGTACGCCAGGCTGGGGTCTCCACCCGGTACGAGCAGCTGACCGCCGAAATCAATCGGGCTTTGGCTTTCATGATCGCTTGCGGGGTTGACGATCAATCATTTAGGACGGTAGATGTCTTCGCTAGTCATGAGGCGTTGATCATCGACTATGAGCATGCTTTGACCCGGATCGATTCGCGGACCCTGCGGCCTTACAATGTTGGCGGCCATCTGCTTTGGATCGGCGACCGGACCCGGCAGCGTGATGGGGCCCACGTCGAACTGCTGGCTAGTTTGCGTAATCCTTTGGGGCTGAAGGTTGGCCCGAGTGCCTCTCCGCGCGAGGTCGTTGAACTGGTGGAGCGGATTGATCCGGATGGCGAACCCGGACGTTTGACCGTGATCTCGCGGATGGGCCGGTCTAGGATCCGTGAACTGCTGCCGCCAATCGTTGAGGCGGTTGAGGCGACTGGGCGTAAGGTTTGTTGGGTTTGTGATCCTATGCATGGGAATACTTTTGCGACGACTAATGGGTTTAAGACGCGATCGTTTGCCGATGTGGTTGACGAGGTTAATGGGTTCTTTGATGTTCATGCGAAACTGGGGACTTGGCCGGGGGGGATCCATATTGAGCTTACTGGGGATGATGTTACGGAGTGTGTTGGCGGGGTTGGCGAGCTCTCTGAGCTTGATCTGACTTCTCGGTATGAAACATTGTGTGATCCACGGTTGAACCGGGCGCAGTCGATTGAGTTGGCATTTATGGTGGCGGATCGGTTGTCGGCGATGGAACGTAAGACTACTTCGGAGTATGTTGGTCTCGATTTTTAGTGGGGGATAGGCGCCGGGACTGTTGGGCGGAGGTCGTTGCGCGCGGCGGGTCTACGACCCTACCACCGCGCTCACTTCACTTCGAAAACGGCGCTCGCACGCCTAAATCGTTGCACGATTTTTTCTCGTACTTGGCACCAGAGGTGCCGTACATTCGCAAGCTCATGTATCCTCCGCCCAACAGTCCCGGCGCCTATCCCTATGTGGCGGCGACTAGAGGGGTCCCAACGCAATTTCCGGGGTGGGGGCGACGAGAGGGGTTCCAACGCCTTTCAATGGGTGGGGGGCGACGAGGCTGACCCATCGCCTTTCAATGGGTGGGGGTGCTGCGACTCGTCAACGTAGGATTCCTGGAAGTTGAACTGAGGACTTGACCCAACGGCAGTGCACGGGGATGCACTAGGCTGTGGGGGTGGATTTACGTAGTGATACTTTGACTGCTCCCTCGGTGGGGATGCGGGAGGCAATGGCGGGGGCCCCGGTGGGGGATGATGTTTATGCGGAGGACCCGACGGTTAACCGGCTTCAGGAGTATGGGGCTGAGTTGTTGGGGCAGGAGGCGGCGCTGTTTTGTGCGACTGGGTCTTTGGCGAATTTGTTGGGGATTTGGTTGGTTGCGGAGCGGGGGGTTGAGGTTTTATGTGATGAGCGGGCTCATATTGTTAGGGCGGAGCTGGGGGCGCATGGGGCGTTGCATGGGATTACGACTCGGACTTGGCGATCGGTTGATGGGGTGGCGCGGTTGGAGCAGATTGAGGCTGAGGTGTCACATATTGGGGGGCATTTGGTGAAGACGGCGGCGATTGAGATTGAGAATACGTTGAACTTTGCTTCGGGGGCGATTCAGCCGTTGGAGGAGGTTCGCGGGATTTCTCAGTTTGCGGCCGGTCATGGGTTGGGGGTTCATCTTGATGGGGCTCGGCTGGGGAATGCTTGTGTGGCTACGGGGCATTCGATGGGGGACTATGGGTCGTTGGCTACAACGGTGACCTTGTGTTTGTCTAAGGGCTTGGGGGCGCCGGTGGGGAGTTTGTTGGCGTCGACTAGGGAGAACATTGCTAAGGCTCGGGTCCAGCGTAAGCGGCTTGGGGGGGGCTGGCGTCAGGCGGGGGTTTTGGCCGCCGCGGGGCTGTATGCCCTTGAAAACAACGTAAATCGTTTGTCTGAGGATCATCGGGCGGCGCGGGGGTTTGCTGAGGAGGTGACCCGCCTGGCGCCTTGGGCGATTGGGGGGGAGATTCCGACCAATATCGTGGTAATCGACACCGGGAAACTGCCAGCCGATGAACTGCTCGCTCGGGCGGGTGCCCAGGGTCTGAAGTTGTCTAAGTTGGGTGATCATGAAGTACGGGCGGTCACCCACCTTGATGTGACCCACGAGGATTGTGTTGAGGCGGGGAAGATCGTTGCGGCGATTCTGGGGGAAGTCGAGCCCCGATGAAGATCGCACACCTTGGTCACGCCTGCGTCTTGGTGGAAACCGCCACCACCCGGATTCTCTTCGATCCCGGGAACTTCTCGAATCAGTGGCATGACCTCGAAGACCTTGAGGCGATCGTTGTCACTCACGCTCACCCCGATCACATTGACCCGGTCAATATCGCTGGCCTGCTGGCGCTTAACCCGCAGGCTCAGATCCTGGTCGAGCCCGCCGTCCTGGAGATGGTTCCGCTGCCTAGCGCCCAGGCCCTCACCGCGGGTTCGACTGTTGATCTCGGCGCCGTTCGGCTCGAAGCGGTCGGCGGGCTCCACGCCCTCATCCATCGTGACATTCCCCAAATCGGAAATATCGGTGTAGTGGTCCGGGAACCCGCCGAGCCAACCTTCTGCCATCCCGGTGATGCCCTAGACGTCGTACCAACGGGTATCGACATCCTCGCCACCCCCGCCCACGGCCCCTGGTGTGCCATGAAAGAAACCATCGACTTTGTCCGCGCCGTCGGCGCCAAACAAGGCTTCCTGATCCATGATGGACTGATCAACGAACGCGGTTGGTCCCTAACCTTCAACCGCCTAAATGAAATGACCCCAACAAGATTCCTAGACCTGAGGGCAACCGGGCTCGTTGATCTGGTGACGAGGTAAGCCAAAGGCGACCCGAGCCAAAGGGGAGGGTTCTCTTTTGGTGCCTTTAGGGACAGACCTCTACCCCCAGGTCCGTCTCCTTTGGTCCCGCGAGAAATGGATTTTGCGGAAACTGTGGATAACTCACCGGAATTTCTCCGTCGTTCCTAGTTTTTAGCTAGAGTACTGATAACAAGGATGTTGAATCGGGGGCGGGGATGAGAAAGCTGATTGGTTCGCGAGTAGCCCGGGAGGCGGGCCGCCTGACGGCGATGGTGCCGCTGGCGGGGTTGGCGGCGTTGATCTGTGTCGGCATTGCCGTGGATTTCTCCGGTCGAACCATTGAAGAACAGAACCTGCGGGACCTAGCATCGAGCTGCGCTAGGGTTGGCGCCCAGGTGCCGGGGATGGAGGAGTTATCCCTACTCGGGTCGGTTGAACGGGCTTACCAGTGTCTAGATGAGCATGGTCGTTCCGGCACCGTCACCATCTCTGGTGACACCCTGACGGTGTATCTGGAAGATATTTATGTAACGAAGCTGCTTGGCATTATCAAGATTGACGAACTACCGATCAGGGCAACGGCTAGCGCGACGATGATTACAAAGCCTTGATAGTGGCAGGGGGTCACTTGATGGGGTGTACGGGAAAACAGGAATAGAAAGGCAGATTATGCGAAAGAGACTATTGACCGCTACGGG
>JAIRKB010000222.1 GCA_031260385.1 Propionibacteriaceae bacterium
CCCCGCTGTCCAGTTCACCGAGTCGGTGACGGCATATGAAATGATGCCAACCGTACACGCCGGTACGATCGCCATCAGGGATGTACCAACGGCTAGCTTGTGGTCAATCTTGAGCAAAACCCCCAAGGCGGGGACCACGATCAAAACGCCGCCAACCCCAAATAGCCCGGAAAAGAGCCCGGCCACCAACCCCAAGGCAATCAACGCCGCGATGCGTTTGCCAGTGAGGTCTAGGGCAGAGTCCATATCACTACCCTAGACCCAACCTCCATGTCGACCTAGGCGACCGGTGGATATTGTGGTGCTGGCGGATACTGCGGCGCCTGCGGATCAGGCTGAGCCGGAGGATACTGCGGGGCCTGCTCAGGAGCGTACGCCTGTGCTGGTGGATACTGCGGGGCCTGCTCAGGAGCGTACGCCGGCGCCGGTGGATACTGCGGAGCCTGCTCAGGCACATACCCCGGTGCCGGTGGATACTGCGGAGCCTGCTCGGGCATATACCCCGGTGCCGGTGGATAGGCTGGCGGATACTGTCCGGCTTCCGGCCCATAGGACGGTGCGGGCGGGTAAGCCGCCATTGGCTGACCCGGGAACGGCTGACCCGCCGGGGCGACCTTACCTTCGGCGATCTGACGAAGCTGGTAAGCGCCAAAGATATACAGACCCGGAACCACCAGACCGGTTAGCAGGCTCCAAGCGTTGAAGCTCGACGAACTGCTGGCCACCGTCAGAATCATACCGAGGACTGAGATGCTAGCCACCACGATACCTAAGGTCATCAGGGTCTTCCCCTTGTCGGGCCGATCGGCATTCTTGACACCAACGACACCGGCATAGATCTGGACGCCACCGCCAACAAGACCAATCAAACCAGCGACCAGGACCAAGATGACCGCCCCCGCGCCTAAACCGCCGAGCAGGGCGATAGCCGCAAGCAAGATAACGAGCAAGGCTAAGGCACCGAGACCACCGCTGATGATCATTAAGATCGCTGCGACGTAAACGAGCATGTTTCTCTGTGATTGCATTTGATTCCTTCCGTACAACACAAGTATTACCACGATACTAGTGGTGACTACCTTATGAGTTCATTCACCCACGAGGTTTTTCGGATTTGTCTCACCCCCAGTCCATCTAGCCTAGCAAGATCCCCCCGATTTGGCTTAAGCCCTGATCCACCGATTGCTCGCGTCGCGAGCGGCACACGTAGCGCCGCGAAGGCGCGAAGTGTATGGCACCTCCGGTGCCGCGTACCAGATAGGTGTGATGGCAAGGCGACAACGTCGAAGGCAGGCTGGACGCCTGTCGAGCGTTGTCAACGCCGGAGCGCGCCTATCTAGTGTCGCGTAGCAGCGATGAATCGGTGGATCAGGGCTTAAGTCTTAAGATTGCGCCCCCAACTCGACCAGATTATGAAACCCCTTTTCAAGAGAGGACCATTGCCAAACCCATCGACAAGATATCTTCGACTCCGAGTGAAAGAATCCTCACTTGACAAGGTATTTCACCAAACAATCTTCACCGATAACATCATGGGCCCGACCCCAGATCCCCCGAGGAAACACCGACCATTAACCTAGCCGCCGATCCGGATCACCCCGAACCCCTAGGGCAACCAATCCCAGCCGAAGCTCTACCGTGTACCTAAGATTTCCCCTTGAAGGAGTACAAACATGGAGGCAGCGTCCGATGAACCGAACCGCCGGCATCCTTACTCAACTCGAGACCACCCTGTCCGCATCGGGAAATGATCTTGCCAATCACTTTGGCGTCGCCGCCAAAACTATCCAGTCCGATATCGAGCAGCTCAACGAACTCTTAGCCCCCGCGGCGATGATTCGGACCCAAAACGGCACCTATCGCTTAGTGGTCGTTGACGTCGCCGGCTTCAAGGCCCTGAAGGAGAAATTGCTTGCCGACCAGGGGAACTTCAACGACCCGGACTTCCGCTTGTCGCATATCCTCTCCCGGCTTGCCCGCTCCGACGCGCCGATCCGGACCGTCGAGCTAGCGATCGACATGAGCGTGGCTCGAAACACCGTGGTTACCGATATCGCGCGGCTGCGCCGACTACTGGCCGGTTACTCGGTGACGGTGGAAGGGCGAACCAATGTTGGTCTGACCCTGACCGGCCCGGAGCTGGGGGTCCGGCTCGCCATCCTCAAACATGCCCAATTCGCTGCCTGGGAGAACCTTCCGCAGGTCGGCGCGATTAACGTCGCTATGGCCGCCGCTTTCGCCGACCACCGCGTGCCCCCGGATCTGGTCGCCACGATGGGACGCTGGGCGACCATCATCGTTGACCGCCGCCAACTTGGACATCCCCTTTCTGGACTGCCTGGGCGTTATAACTCGCTGCGCGGCACCCCCGCCCACCAGATGGCCGCCCGCATCGCCGCCCGTCTCCAGACGGTCACCGACCCACCCCTACCAGAGGCCGAGATCCTCTTCCTAGCGATCCCCTTGGCGGGCCGTCGGACCCCGCTGTCGCTCGATGATCTCGGCGGCCTAGTGCTCTCGGCTCACACCCGGGAGCTGGTCGGGCGGATTTTCGCCCGCATCTGGTCGACCATGGATATCCGTTTGACCCCGCCTACCCTGATGGAGCAGTTCTCGACCCACATCGCTTTTGCGATCAACCGGATGCGTTACGGACTACCACTAGCCGACGAGACTGTGACCCATCAGGTTCGGGGGGAGTACCCGGTCGCCTATCGGATGGCCACCATCGCCCGCGACCAGATCTACGATGAAACCGGCCTGATGATGGAAGAAGCCGAAGTTTGCTTGGTTACCACCTACTTCCAGGTCTTTCTTGAGGAATACGTCGGTGCCAATCAGTCCCGCTTCCGGGTCGCCATCGCCACCAACCGTGGCCCAGCGGTCGCCCGGCTGATTCGCTCCCAACTCGCCAAGATCATGCCCGGGACCACCCACTATGTCGCTCTCGCCCCCGACGCCACCGAAGCGGATCTGGCTGAGAACGATCTCATCGTCGCCACCCCCGGGCTCAATCTGGCCTCGCCCACCCCCGTGCTGGAGTTAGTCGAAGTCTTCGACCATGCGGAACTGGCTCGGCAACTCGACCGCCTCCGCTTGCCCCACCTGCGTCAAACCGTTCCCGGAGTTTCCTTGCTCTGCTCGCTTCTAGACGAGGATCGGATCGTACGCCTGTCACCGCGGGCCAGCTACTGGGATTGTGTGATCGCCCTCGCCAACCACCTGAGACATCAGGGTCTCGTCGACGAGGCCTTCCAGCGCGCCTTGTCGATCAGGGAGTCGGAACGTAGTTCCCGGTTCGATGAGCGAATCGGCTTCCCCCGGGCCATCGCGCCAAACGATCGCGGTCTGATCGCCGCCCTCGGTCTCCTCCCCCGCTCCGACGTCGAATCCAGTCTAAAGATTGTCATCCTCCTAGCGATCCCCGCCTCCAGCCCCGGCGAAGCAAGCACCCTAATCCGCGCCTACGATGAGATCATCCGCTTATCCGCCAACCCCGCCCTAGTCAACGAAATCGCCCAACTCTCCACCTACGAACGCCTCCTAGCCCTACTCGAATCCGCAACGAGGGGCTAAATCGACCCACCACCCCCGCGAGTGTCCACTTATGGCACGTTCGAGCGCCGCCAAACGTACTCTAAGTCGACACTCGCGAGAGGAGGCGGGGTCTGGGGAGGGGTTG
>JAIRKB010000311.1 GCA_031260385.1 Propionibacteriaceae bacterium
CAAAGGTGGCGTACGGGAGGACCTTCGACAGGTCGTCAGTGACGGTCTCAGAGGCCAAGGTCACATTGCCGGTGTTGCGTAGGGTCACCGTGTAGGTGATCAACTCACCGGGGCGAACCAAGCCACCAGAAGCGGGATCGGAGACCTTGGTCACCGAGTAGCCCGGAATTTCCGCCCCAATGGTTGAGGAGCAGCCTGGTTCCAGACCGGTGACGCAGTTCGACGGAACGGTGTCACTCGGACGAGCCGGGTTGGTCGCCGTCCCCTGGACCTGGTTGATGATCCGATCGCCAAGCTGGATATTCTGGCCAACCGTCACCTTGTAGGTGACGACGACCGTCTTCCCAGGCGCAAGCGAGCCATCCCAGACCAACCACGGGCCAACCACGGAGATAGCACCAGCATCAACACCGTCAATCTTGGCGGATAGCGAGGTCTCGTCCAAGGTGGCGTAGGCCATAACCTGAGACAGGTAGTCGCGCAGGACCACCGGGTTCAAGGTCACATTGCCAGAGTTGGTAGCCGTGATGGTGTAGGTAATCGTCCCACCGCGAGCCACCATCGCCCCGGAGGCGGGAACCGATGACTTGTTGACATTCAAACCGGCCCGACCGGGGGTCAGGGTCGTGGAGCAGCCAAACTCATTGCCGGTGACGCAGTTGGTCTCGACCGGGAACCCGGGGTTATTGGGTTCGGTGGCTTCCGACTTCACTGAGTTAACCAGCAGTTGATTGAGGTCAAGGGTGGTGTTCAACCGCACCTGGTAGGTGACGATGACCTTCTTGCCCGCCGCCAAAGGACCGGTCCAAATCAAGTTCGAACCCTGAAGTGAAGCGGTTCCTGCCGCCACGCCATCAACGGTCGCCGTGATCGAACCGGCAACCAGCGACCCGTTCACCAGCACCTTCGACAGATCGTCAGTCAGCTTGACCGGGTTCAAGGCCACGTTACCGGTGTTCTCCCCGGTGAGGGTGTAGGTCACCAGATCACCAGCCGCGACTGTGGACCCGGAGACCGGGTTGGAGGTCTTGGAGGCGGTGAAGCCCGGCAGGCTCGCCGGCAGATCCGAGTAACAACCAGGCTCGTTCCCAGTGACACAGCCGGAGTCAACCGTTGGGTCACTCGGGCGGAGCGGGTCGGTGCCTTTACCAGTTACCTTGTTGCGCAGCACATCGCCGGCTTTAACATTCTGGTTGACGAGAACCTTATAGGTCACGATAACCGTCTTGCCGCCATTGAGCGGACCAACCCATTGCAGGGTTGAACCGGTCAAGGTTGGCGTGGTGGTGGCCACCCCATCAATCGTCGCTTGGATGGAACCCGCCACAATGCTGGCGTGGGATAACACCCCCGACAGATCGTCGGTCAAGGTCACCGGGTTGAGATTAACGTTGCCGGTATTGCGAGCGGTAATGGTGTAGGTGATCGTCTTGCCTGCTGGCACTGGGGTCCCCGACACCGGATCGGAGGTCTTCTTGACATCCAAACCCCGGATCGACGGGATAACCGGCAGATCGAAGGAAACCAGCGCTAGCTTGTAGAGCTCGAGGGAGTCGACAGCAATGTCGTTACCAAAACCGCCAGAACCATGGTTGCGAATCCCGAGGATCAGCTGACCGTTAGTGGTCGTCGTCACCAGGGAGGAAATGTGATTCCACTTCGTGTCGTGGTTGTAGCAGCTAGCTTGAATGGGTTGCGGCGCGGTGGAGCCGATTAACTTGCCGACATCGGATTGGCTCGTCTTGACATAGGCGGCCGTACGAACCGGAGCCAGGGTGGAATCCCAGCGGTCATCAGAGACATTGGCAACATAGAAGCTGAACATATAGTTGGCATTGGGATCCAAACCGTTCACCGTGGTGACCAGGAGGTCATTCGGCACCGGCATGGTCTGCGAACCGTTGAAGACCGCAATCTTGCCTGAAGCCGAGGATTGGGCCGCCGTTACCTGGGAGGTGGTGTAGGCAGTGTAGTCAGAATACTTGGACGCCCACTGCGATCCGCAGATTACGTTAACCGAGTCCGGGGTCACCATTGGGTTGGTGATCGAGCGCAGATCTGCCCAGTAGTTTTGATAATGCCGCGCCGGCCCGTTCATGTTGGCGGTCGGCCAAATGGTGTAGTCACCATCACAAGGACCGTATTGTGGTGTGTCGCATCGCCCGTTGCCAGTGTAGGTCTGCTGGGGGTTGTGATAACCATACTGAGTGGAACCCGCCGGCAGGGTTGGGTGCGACTGCCCAAGATAGTCGAAGGTGCCATTGTCGAAGTCTGTGATCAGGTTCGGAGACTTCATCACCCGCGACAGGGTCACACCGGTCAGCGTCCCGTTATAGGTATAAGGAGGAATGATCGTGATCTTGCCGGCTAGGACATCAGCCCGCGGTAAGGCGTAGATCACCGGATCGACTGATTGCGGCGAGAGCGTGGTCGTGCCGTTGCGAACCGTCCAGCTGGTGTTCGGTAGCCCGCCTAGATAATAAACATCGTAGGAGCTGCCCGACAGGTTGGTGTCGGTCACCAGAAGGGTGAACGCCTCGCCCGAACCCGGGTTAACCGATGCTGGTGTGATATTGACTGTAATTCCATCGGCGACCGGTGCCGCTTCAGCGACCGTCGAAGGGAGGGCACCGGCGATGGCGGCGATCAAAGCGAGTGCGGTTACCCACACCCCACCTTTAAGCCCAAAACGCCTTTGCTTGGTAAAAGTGGACGACTGTCCAGTGTCAACGGCGGAACGCCGCATACCCCATAACCCCGACATGAAAACCCCCATGTTTCCCGTTTTTTTACTAGCTCGTTATTGAGCTATTTTTTCGTAACTATCCCAAGACTACTCCCCCACGTAGGCTTATGCACTAACATCTCGCCGAACAATGGATATCATCATGTATCGAGGTTAATTATTCCCGTTTTTCGTCAATTACCTCTGTTACGAGTTTTATATATCAGTTTATTTTTCCAGGATAAATCCGTGGATTTTTGGTTGTCACAGAGTATGGGGGGCAGTACCCCCCAAACCTGTGACCCCTGCAACCCGCCTGGCGATCAGGCGAGGTAGCCGATTAGGCCTCCAAGACGACCTTGAGGGCGTTATTGGCGGCGGCGTTGCTGAAGACCTCGTAGGCCTGCTCCATTTCGTCGAGAGCGAAACGGTGGGTGGCTAGTTGCTTGACACTGAGCTTGCCGCAGTCGACCAGATCAATCAGGGTCGGCGCTGACGTGCCGTCAACTAGACCCATGGTCATGGTGATGTTCTCGATCCAGAGGTTGTGGATCGGCATCGTGACCGGCTTACCGTGCACACCAATATTGGTGATCCGCCCGGTGGGCCGAACCAGTTCGAAAGCCGCCTCGAGGGTGGCGGGAATCCCGACCGCCTCCATGACCACGTCGGCGCCGCCGTAGCGGGTCAAGGCCTTGATCTGGTCGATCCAACCCGGGTTGCCGGAGTTGACCGTATGGGTCGCCCCGAAAGCCTTCTTGGCGGCATTGAGGCGGAAGGGATCAAGGTCGACCGCGATGATTGACCGCGGGGCCATCAGTTGAGCGGTTGCCATGGCAGACAGACCAACCGGGCCAGCGCCGATAACGACGACGTCTTGACCAGGCCGAACCTTCCCATCGAGGACGCCACGCTCATACCCGGTGGGAACGATATCGGACATGAAGATAACTTCCTCATCACTCATCCCAAAAGGAATCGAGTGGAGCGAGGTTTCCCCGAAGGGGATCCGAACGTATTCCGCCTGGGTCCCGTTAACCAGGTGGCCGAGGATCCAGCCGACCCCGCCGACTGACTGGCAGTGCGACGGCGAGCCGATCCGGCAGTAGGTGCAGGTGCCGCAGGTGGAGATACAGCTAGCGACTACGCGCTGGCCGATCTTGAACTTCGCCACACCAGACCCGACCTCGACGATCGTACCGACCGCTTCGTGACCGAGGACCGTACCTTCTTTGACCGCTGGCACGTCACCTTTGAGAATATGTAGATCGGTGCCACAGATGGTGGTGGTTTCCACCTTAATAATGACATCGTTGGGATCCAGGATCGTCGGATCCGGGACCTCTTCCCAGGCCTTCTGCCCAGGACCGTGGTAAACAAGCGCTTTCATTGGGCTCTTCTTTCAAGAAATCTTTGACTAGAGAATTGGGCTAGCCGTTGTGCCACCCTGGCTTCAATATACCCCTGGGGGTATACAGTAGCAAGGGTTTGAACATTAATCTTGAAAAATCTTTTCACCGTGGACGTTCTTCCAGCGCGCTAGGGCCGAGATGTGGGAAAATGGGCAGCGTGGCTTTCCTCGTAATCAGAAGACAAATGCGAGCGATCTGGAAGAACCTTCTCGGTCAGCTGGTCTTGAACTCTGGCTCCCAAAACCTCGGCTGGACGAAAAAACTCGTTGCCAAAGCCGCCCTCGTCGGCGAGGAAATGACCAAGCTCTCCGACGCTGACCTCGCCCAGAGTCTGCGCGACCTCGATCCCAGCTTTATTGATTCCGATAAGCAGTTAGTCCGGTTCTTGGCCATCGTACGCGAGCTAGCTGACCGGCGGGTTGGCTTGCGTCCCTTCGATGTTCAGCTGCGGGCAGTCGCCGCGATGCTGAGAGGGATATCGGTTGAGATGGCGACTGGCGAGGGCAAGACTCTGGTCGGGGCGATCGTCGCGACCGGGCTGGTGCAGGCCGGGCGGCAGGTTCACGTCTTGTCCGCGAACGACTATCTGGCCCAGCGTGACGCCACCTGGATGGGACCGCTGCTCACGGCGGCTGACTTCCAGGTCGCTTGGGTGACCTCGCTCAGCTCTCGTGAGGACCGCCATGCCGCCTACGGCACCGATGTCGTCTATGTCTCTGTCACCGAAGCCGGTTTTGATGTCCTGCGCGACCGCCTGGCCTATGAGCCTGAGGCCCAGGTCGGGATTCGCCATGATGCGGCGATCATCGACGAAGCTGATGCGG
>JAIRKB010000058.1 GCA_031260385.1 Propionibacteriaceae bacterium
TTTGGCGGCGGCCGTTGACTATCTGAGCGCAGTCGGTATGGATAGCATTACCGCCCACGAGCGCGCCCTCACCAACTATGCCTTGCAGCGCCTCGCCGAGCTGAGTGAGGTTCGTATCCTCGGACCGCTGACCAATCGTGGGGCCGCAATCTCTTTCACCCTCGCTGACATCCATCCCCATGATGTCGCCCAGGTCCTTGATTCTTGTGGTGTCGCCGTGCGTGGGGGACACCATTGTGCCCGTCCCCTTCATGAGCGCTTCGGCGTTCAGTCTAGTGTGCGGGCTTCCACCTACCTCTACAACACCGAAGCCGAGATCGATGCCCTGCTCTTTGGCCTAGCGGAGACCCTAAAGCTTTTCAAAGGACAACGATGACCGACCTGCAGTCGCTCTACCGCGACATCATTCTTGACCACTACCGCACTCCCGAGTATGCCGGTTTGCGGGAGCCGTACGATGTGGAGGTCACTCACATCAATCCGTCGTGTGGCGATGAACTGGTCTTGCGGATCGCGATGGAGTCCGGAGAAATCCACGACATCAGTTACCAGGCTGAAGGCTGCTCGATCTCTCAGGCCTCAATGTCCGTCGCCGCTGGCCTGCTGATTAACACCCGGCCCGATCAGGCCTTTAAGCTCTATGACGGCTTTCTAGCGATGCTAGAAGGGCAAGGCGCGATTGAACTCGATGAGGATACCTACGGCGATGCGATCGCCTTCCAAGGGGTTGCTCAGTTCCCCGCCCGTGTTAAATGCGCCCTCCTGGGGTGGGCGGCGCTTAGGGATGCCATTATTCGAACCCAAGGAGTAAAAGATGACTGAGGTCCCCCCGACCCCAACCGCCACCTGGCCGAGCCCGGAAACCCTATTGGACTCACTGAAAGATGTCGTCGATCCAGAACTGGGGATTAACATCGTCGATCTGGGGTTGATCTATGGGGTTGATATCGACGATACGGGTTACACCACCGTCGACATGACCTTGACCACCCCGGCTTGTCCGCTGACCGATCGCCTGGAGTCCGACGTCCGCTACATCTTGGCCAGCCAAACCTCCGGGGTAGCGATCAACTGGGTCTGGCTCCCACCCTGGACCTTGGAGATGATCACCGAAGACGGACGCGAACAACTGCGCGCCATCGGCTTCGACATGTAGGCCGTAGGTCCACTCCTTGGCTACGGCCGTGTATGCGAGCATCCCCGGCGCAGGGGCCACCTTGCGCTAATATTAGATTATGAAGAAATCGGCTCTTATTACGTTGGCGGTGCTAGCGGTCGTCGTTGGTGTCTATGTGGCGCGGGCTAGGAAGGCCGCCCAGGCGGAGGCGGAACTGTGGTCTGAAGCCCTGGATCCCGTCTTCTGATGTGGCTCTAAGCGTCAAAGATGTCGAAGTGCGGGCTGGGGCCCGTCTTCTGATTAGTCCCACGAGTTTCACTATTTCGCCAGGCGACAAGATCGGCTTGGTTGGGCGTAATGGGGCTGGGAAAACCACCCTATTGAAGATTTTGTCCGGTGAGGGGATGCCCGCCGCCGGGACGATTCAGCGCTCCGGTCTGGTTGGTTACCTACCCCAGGATCAGCGTGGTGGCGATCTAGCGATGACGGCGAAAATGCGGATCCTGTCCGCGCGCGGTCTCGACACCATCATGGAGCGGCTGGATAAACACGCCCAGACAATGACCGACGCCACCGGGGCAACCCGGGAGAAAGCCATGGCTCAGTATGCCCGCGCCGAGACCGAGTTTCTGTCCCAAGGCGGTTATGCTGCCGCGTCAGAAGCCTCACGGATTGCCGCCAACCTCGGTTTGCCCGAGCGCGTGATGGCGCAAACCCTAGCCACCTTGTCTGGTGGGCAGCGCCGAAGAGTCGAGTTAGCCCGAATCCTGTTCTTGGGCGCGGACACCCTGCTCCTTGATGAACCGACCAACCATCTCGACATCGATTCGGTCGTCTGGTTGCGCTCCTTCCTCCAAGGGTATGGAGGTGGATTGGTGGTGATCTCCCACGATGCCTCCTTGCTGGGTGAGACCGTTAACAAGGTCTTTCACCTCGACGCCAACCGCTGCGTGATCGATCAATACACTCTCGGCTGGAAGAAATACCTCGAGCAACGCGAAATAGATGAGCGACGTCGGAAGCGGGAGCGCGCTAATGCCGAGCGCAAGGCGGCCTCCCTGATGGCCCAAGCCGACACGATGCGCGCCAAGGCGACCAAGGCAGTAGCGGCCCAGAATATGATCCGACGCGCGGAACGACTCCTCGACGGCGTCGAGGCGGCGCGGACGCCCGAAAAGGTCGCCCACCTGCGTTTTCCTGACCCAGCCCAATGTGGCAAGACCCCCCTCTCGGCTGAGCATCTGTCGAAGAGCTATGGCTCCCTAGAAGTCTTCTTTGATGTCGATCTGGTGATTGATCGCGGATCGCGCGTCGTCGTACTGGGGCTCAATGGGGCTGGCAAGACGACCTTGCTGCGCCTCTTAGCTGGGATTGAAGAAGCCGATCTAGGTGAGGTCTCGCCCGGCCATGGCCTGAAACTAGGCTATTACGCCCAGGA
>JAIRKB010000059.1 GCA_031260385.1 Propionibacteriaceae bacterium
CTTGATGACCTCAACCAGCTTGTTCAACTGCTTGACGATCTGCTCGAGGGTCGCCTCATCGGAAGTATTGGCGACAATCGTCATCCGGGAGAGGTCCTCACGCTCCGTCGGGCCGACCGACAGTGAATCGATATTGAAGTTACGCCGGGCAAACAGACTGGCGATGCGCGCTAGGACGCCGGGATTATCCTCGACTAGAACCGATAGCGTCGTGATCATGATTGGTCCTCTCTCCACTGCGGAGCCATACCGCGGGCATACTTAATATCGTCATTGCTAGTGCCAGCCGCAACCATCGGCCAGACAATTGCGTCCTTGCTGACAACGAATTCCACCACCACCGGGCGATCATTGATCGCCATCGCTTGGTTGATGACATCGTCGAGCTCTTCTTCGGATTCGCAGCGCAAACCCACACAGCCCAAGGCCTCAGCTAGTTTCACAAAGTCCGGCAGCCGGTCGGTGTGCAGGTTGGTAGCTGAGTAGCGCTCGTTGTAGAACAGGGTTTGCCACTGGCGAACCATGCCTAGAACCTCATTATTCATGATGGCGATCTTGACCGGAATCCCGTTCAAAGCGCAGGTGACGAGCTCTTGGTTGGTCATCTGGAAGCAGCCATCGCCGTCAATCCCCCAGACCACCTTATCGGGCTGGCCAACCTTGGCCCCCATCGTCGCCGGCACACAATAACCCATCGTGCCTAGGCCACCAGAGCTCAACCACTGGTAGGGCTTTTCGTGGGGTAGGAAGTGGGCCGACCACATCTGGTGTTGACCAACTCCGGTCACGAAGATGGTGTCCGGGCCAGCGATCTCACCGATCCGGGAGATCACCTCTTGGGGTTGGAGCTTGCCATCCCCAGCCTCGCCGCGTGAGACCGGATAGCGCTCGGCAAGCGAGGTTAGGTACGCCACCCAGTCGGTCCAATCCGGGAGCTCCAGATCAGCTAGGTTACGCTCTAAATCGATCAACATCTGCTTGGCGTCACCAACGATCGGCAGATCAGCGGTGACATTCTTCGATATCTCCGCCGGGTCAATATCGCAGTGAATCACCTTGGCGTTCGGCGCGAAGCTCGACAGTTGACCGGTCACCCGGTCGTCGAAACGGGCCCCGACCGCGATGATCAAGTCGGTTTGTTGAAGCGCTCCCACGGCGGCAACCGTGCCGTGCATCCCAGCCAGTCCGAAGTTCAACGGATGAGACCGTGGCAGGATCCCGCGAGCGGGCAGGGTGCCCACCACCGGCAGTTGCGCCCGGTCGACCAGGGCCCGGACTTCGTCAGCGGCGCGGGCTTTCGCCGTACCACCACCAATGAAGAGGACGGGTTTCTTGGCGGCGACGATCATTTGCGCCGCCTCGCGCACCTGACGGAAATGCGGGGTGACGGTCGGGCGATAGCCCGGCAGATCTAGCTCAATTGGCCAGCGCCAAGTGGTCGTCCCCGTGAAGGCGTCTTTGGCCATGTCGACTAGCACTGGGCCCGGACGACCGGTGGAAGCGATATGGAAGGCCTTAACTAGCGCTTCGGCAATATCATCCGCCCTGGAAATCAGGAAGTTGTGCTTGGTGATCGGGAAGGTGATCCCCCGGATATCGGCCTCCTGGAAGGCGTCCGTTCCAATCGAACCTGACGGCACCTGACCGGTGATCGCGACGATCGGCACCGAGTCCATGTGGGCATCGGCAAGGCCGGTCACCAGGTTGGTCGCCCCGGGCCCGGAGGTCGCCATGCAAACCCCCACCCGTCCGGTGGCCATCGCGTAACCTTCCGCCGCGTGGGCGGCGCCTTGCTCATGCCGTACGAGAATGTGGCGGACCTTCGAATCGTACAACGGGTCGTATAGGGGAAGCATCACACCGCCGGGGATGCCAAAAGCTACTTCGACCCCCAGGGCCTCCAGCGTTCTCACCACTGCCTGAGCGCCGGTGATTGTGTTACTCACGCTCGTCTCCTTTCAAAAACCCAAGAAAAAACCCCCGTTGCCTTCTGGCAGACGAGGGTGCGCGTATAGGGCTATACGCGCTCACAAAAGTACGAGGTCCTTCCTCAACATGAAGCTTACTTTTCCCTACGCAGGTTTCCCCTGTCAAATCTGTTCGCATTCTGGACGCCTCGTCGAGGCCGCTCGCGCTCACCCGACCAACTCGGCTAACAATCCATCCAAGTCATCGGCGGCTTTGGGATCGCGGGACATCATCTTGCCCATGCCCGCATGGTGGGCATAGCGCGGGATAATATGGACGTGGAAATGGAACATGGTCTGCCCAGCGATCTCGCCGGCATTAGCCAGGATATTGAACCCCACGGCGTCAAGGCGCTGCTTAAGGAGATCCGAGACCGCGACAATACCAGGAGCGACCTCCGCCCAGGCGGCCGCTTCGGTGACTCCATCATCAACATGACGCCGGGGAACCACTAGGGTATGACCGCGGTGGAGGGGCATCAGATCGAGGAAGCCCACACAGGTGTCATCGGCGTAAACCTGCCGCGACGGGACCTCCCCAGCGACGATTCGACAAAACAGGCAGTCACTAGCTTTCGACATAGGTCTCCTTAAAAGATTGTGATTAATCATACCTGCCTTATGAAACGGCCAAAGGGAGTGTCCCGGAAAGGCACACTCCCTTTGGCTCGGCCACCTGACTAGGTCAGGCTTGGTGGCCTAGTAGCTGTAGCAGTAGTAGTAGCCGTAGCACCAAACTGGTGGCACATAGACGGGCGGGCAATAGACGTACGAATACTGGAAGATCGCATACAAGTAGACGTTGCTCGATGGCATCGTCATCGAAGTCAAACCAGTCGTCGCATAGCGATTAGTATTCCAACCCATGAACGTCCAACCCGGCTTGGTCGCCTTCGGCGTCAGATCAACCTTGGCACCAGGCGCCACGGCCTGAGAGAAGGCGTTTGTCGAACCACCATTAGAGGCCGCATCGTAGGTCACGGCATAGAGCGTCACCGGTGGCGGGCACTTGTCCCAAATCGCATATAGCGTCACATTATTGGCTGGCATCACTAGGGTCCACAAGGCAGTGGTCGCATAGCGATTGGTGTTCCAACCAACGAAGTTATAACCCGACCTCGTCGCCTTCGGCGACAAATCGACCGGATATCCGACCGTTACCGACACCGACTTAGCCGATGTCGAACCACCATTGGCATCGTAGCTCACCACATACGATTTCGCCGGTGGACAGTAAACAAAGATCGCATACAAGGTCACATTGCTGGCCGGCATCGTCATCGAATACATCCCGGAGGTCGCATAGCGATTAGTGTTCCAACCAACAAATTCCCAACCGGGCCTGGTAGCCTTCGGCGTCAGATCAACTGGCGAGCCAGCTTTCACCCAGACCGAGCCAGCTGAGGTGGTGCCACCATTGGTCGCCGCATCATATTTCACCACGAACTGGGAAACCGGAGTCGGCGTCGGGGCCGGCGGAGCGGGCTTCGGTGGTTTAACCGTTACATACCACTTGAAGTGCAGCCAGCAGTGATACTTCTGATAACCCCAGTAGGAGTCCCAGACCGAATAGGCATTAACCCCGAAGGAGACATAGTAGATCACACCAGCTCTTAGGGTTACCGTGGTGTAGGCGCCATTGTTGTAGGCAAAAGCCGCGCGGCCCTTACCGTCATAGACCCCTACGGCTGGCATCTGGGAATTCGAGACCGATACCCAGCGGTTTCCGGACATAGACTGGAGGTTCGCATCCTGAGCGGCGAAGGTGTAGTCACCGGATACATCAACCGTGAACTGATAATAGGCATAGCCGGTATAAGGATCGGATGAGTTGCTTGCCGCTGGAACAGCCGACTGCACATCTCCTTCGAGTGGGTTATCTGGGAAGTTAGCCCAGGTGCAAGCATTATCTATGGAGTTGCCACATCCAGCTGCTTCCGCAGCCGGCAAGACCTTATCTGCACCAACCACACCCCCCAAAAGTATCAGCCCCATGACGAGCAATAATTTAACGGACACAATTAGTTTCTTTAACATATGTTATCTTCCTTACCGGTAATAAACCGGGCTCCCCCGTCTTGAATCAATTCGATCCCCCCCGTGTGGAACCCCGTTTCCAATGAGCAATCAATTAGCGCACACGTTACCATGACATTAATCATTGTCCTAGGGATTGCTCAAAACTCATTTGTAAATAGGCCCACAATATGGACAACACCGCTTTGACTAGGCAATACACAAATGTTGTTTGGTATTTACCTCAGACTAATGCACTGCAAACAATGTGTTTTGTCCACATATAAAGACAACAAGCCTGCATTTATGAGACAGCCAAGGAGCCAGAGCTGGAACATCACACAGCGGGTCGCACTGGATAGCCAGCCTGGGCTAGGGCCTGCTTGACGTCCGCCACCGCTAAGGTTCCGAAATGGAAGACGCTAGCCGCCAAGACCGCATCGGCTCCGGCTCGTACGGCCGCCACGAAATCTTCGGCCTTACCGGCACCGCCGGAGGCAATCAGCGGTAGCTCAACCGCCGCGCGGACGGCTTCAATCATCTCAATATCGAAACCAGCGGTCGTCCCATCGGCATCCATCGAGTTGAGCAGGATCTCCCCCACCCCGCGTTCCGCCGCTTGCCTTGCCCACCCAATGGCATCCAAGCCCGTGGCTTGCCGACCACCGTGGGTCGTCACCGTGAACCCCGACGCCATCGTCGGATCGCGGCGCGCATCGACTGAAAGCACGATCACCTGGTTGCCAAAGCGGGCCGCCACCTCATTGATCAAATCGGGGCGGGTGATTGCCGCCGTATTAATCCCCACCTTGTCGGCACCCGCCCGAAGCAGAGCATCAACATCATCAACACTGCGCACCCCGCCGCCAACGGTCAGTGGAATGAAGACCTGTTCGGCCGTGGCCTGGACGACCTGCAGGGTGGTCGCCCGTTGCTCGACCGATGCCGAAATATCCAGAAAGGTCAGCTCATCGGCTCCCTGGTCGTAATACAACTTTCCCAACTCCACTGGATCACCAGCATCACGCAAATCTCGGAAGTTGACGCCCTTGACAACGCGCCCGCCATCCACATCCAAACAAGGGATTACCCTAATAGCCACAGTCATGGGTAATACCTTACCGTGGCGACTGACTAGTGCTCTGTCCCATCTTAAAGGCGGGAAATGAGTGGGGTCAGGCGGTGCAGCTGACAA
>JAIRKB010000063.1 GCA_031260385.1 Propionibacteriaceae bacterium
CGCCACCCGAAGAAAGGCCGCTTGATTGTCTTCGAGGGGATCGGATTTCCGGGCCAGGCCGAGGGCGCCAGCGGAGAAGCAGCGCGCGAGAATCAGCATCCGTCGCTCATCGGAGTAGATGCAGACACGATGACCCCGCCTAGTGAGCTCTTGGATCGCTTTTGGTCCCTGCAACATCGGGGTGTCCAAATCAGGGTTGAGCATCAAATCGAGGATGACAACATCGACTGTGAAGGCCGCAGCCAGAAAGGCATCAACGCTAGAAAAGGTCGCGACTACGTCAAGAGCGGAGTAAACCTGCCCAAAAGCCGCCCTCGTCAAACTGGAGTCGTCAATGACCACCGCTGTTGGACGGGTACTAGCCACCTGGGCCGAATATTGCGTATTCATCGCCACCCCTCGAAGATTACCTGTAGCCGTCCCTGATCGATCGCCCACCTCGCGGCGAAATCGGGACCAGTCCAACAAGGATTGTATCGTACGACATTGGTGGTTCCTATGGCACAATAGAAATACGGTAATTCTGGATTCAGTATTTGCCATTTCGGGGATAAGGGTTGGGGTCAAAACGAGATCGACAGGGAGCCTTAGGTGAGTTCGGATAATCGGCGTGGGAAAAAAACCGCTCGAAAGAAACGCGCCCGAGCGATCCAGGAGGCTGCCGACCTCGAACAGGCAAGGTATCAGTTCCACTTGCATAATGCCACCGGGTTGTTAAACGAGTTGGCGAGGGAGGATGTTCCGGATGAGTTGCGACCATCTTTGCGAGCTCAAGCCCAACAAGAGGCCAATCGTCTACGCCAGGAAGCCCTCATCCCCAAGATCAAGCTGGCGGGTGCCAAGACCGTCACCCTAGAAGAGACTCTAGTTAAGGCGGTAGAACACTTCACCCATCTGCCACTAGAGGTCCGGACTACCCTTGGGCGGGAGGTCGACCTTGGCATCGAAGAGGCGGAGGTTTTAGCAAACGCCGTTGTCACGCTGCTCTACAACGTCCAATTCCATGCCCAAGCCACTGAGGTCGTAGTTAACGCCGATTGCGACAAGCAGGGGTGGGAAGCCTCGGTTAGCGACAATGGAGTCGGTTTTGATCCGACGAACACCCGTTACCGCTTTGGCTTGAAGACCCAGGTTCTGGAGCTGCCCAAGAGCCAGGGGATGACGGTGGAGATCACCTCGGCGCCGGGGGAAGGCACCTGTGTCGTCATTCGCGGCAAACGCCAGCGACCACGATCAAAAAAGAAGCCTGCCTTGCTGGTAGCCGCTGGTCTAGCCGCCCTAGTGGTCGGTGGGGTTCTGATCTGGCATCCCTGGAACTTGATTCCAGAAGGGGCACCTGATCCACCATTAGCGCCGACCTGGACGCGACTCGAACCGGTTGACGGTAAAAGTCGGGTTGAGGTCTGTTGGAGTGAACCTGACGACAAGGGCGCGACGATCTCTTCCTACACTTTGCGCCCATCAACCGGTACATCGATCACCGTTGCCCCAGTCGGAGCAAAGGTCTGTCAGCCCATTGAACTATCGGTGTCCACCACCGACTACACCTTCAAAGTGGCGGCCGTGAATGAGGTGGGTCAAGGTGGGTTCTCGAGCCCTTCGCTTGGTTTCCGGGCCGCCATACCCCCTGGTGAGGTCAGCGGGCTCATGGCCACCGAAGGTGAGAAATCCTGTCAGGTCCAGTTCACCGGAGCCGCCCTTAATGGGGCTAAACCATCGGAGATCAGCTATCACTGGTCGGCGGGGACGGTTTCTGGGCAGTTCGGCCAGTCCACCTCTGGTTCGGTGGGCCCGCTAGTTGACAGCGGTGAGGTCCAGGTAATCACCGTTTGGGCAGCTACCACCGTTCAAGGAGTCACGCAACAAGGGCCTTCAGAAACCGTGACCTGTAACCCCTATGGAAGACCTGGAAATCCCGAGGCCACCGCCACTTCCACCGCCACCCCCACTACCACCGCCACTTCCATGGCCACCGCCAGTCAAAAACCTACCACCCAAGATGAGAAGCCCCGTCCCCTAGAGGGAAAGCTCGAGGCGGTCGAGGGCAATACGGTGACCGGTTGGGCCTGGGACCCGGGGAATCCTTCGGGGGCTGTGACCGTGAGGATTCGGATCTTTAACAGCAATGGTGATGAGGTTACGGTCACGCCAATCATTACGACCACGAACATCTACCGATCAGAGATCAAGAATGGAGGAAACTATGGTTTCCGAGCCACGATTGACTGGTGGTATTACGTCCCTGGTCAGAACTACAAAGTAGTCGCTTACGCGATGAAGGGGTCAACGGGGGAGCCTCTAACCGATTCAAAGACCTTTTTTGTTCAACCGATATTTGGCAACTTCGATCATGCCGATGAAACGAAGATCCAGGCTTGGGCATGGAAGCCAGACGCTCCGAACGAGTCCCTAACTATTGAAATAAGGATCTATGACGCCAGTAATACGGAGGTTGACCGCTTCTCGCGGTTGGCTAATGTAAATCGTCCAGACCTCCCCAAACACGGCTTTGGCACCGGCAGATATGGCCTTGATGTCATCTACGACTGGTCAAAGCTTCCCCCTGGTGTTTATCACGCCGTGGCTTACGCGACCGACGGTTCAGGAACCACCCAAAAACTCCTCAACAGCACGACACCTCATACAAATAATTAGTGAGTGAGTCACAGGGGCAGCAGTGCCATAGCAAAGGGGTGATCCTCAAGCCGATGGGCGGCGGCCGCACTGAATAATACTCATCACATAGCTCTATTTTCGGGGTCAAAGGTAGCGGGGGTCCTCCGGACTAACCGGAGGACCCCCAGATTTGTGCAGGGAGGGTGACGCTTACTTGGTGTAGGTTAGCTCGCCGAGTTTTGGTATGACGGTTGACCCGTCGATGGCGTAGGCCTCGATGCGATACTTCCCAGCGGGTAACTTTGACCAGTCCATGGCGTAGGAAAGGCCGTAGTTACCACTGCCAAAACCGGCGTTTAGGACGTCCTGGCGGAACTGGTTGGCGACCACCGAGGTGGTGTGGACCAGGGTGTTAGAGGAGTTGTAGATGTTCAACTTGATCGTTACAACGGAGTTTGGCGCGTCGGGTTTCCAGGCCCAAGCCCGAATCGTTGTCGCGGTGACCGTGTCGAGGTTGCCCTGGATCGGTTGAACGGTGAAGGTTCTCGGATTGGGCAGGGGATATTCAACACCCCCCTTGACCGCGTAAGCGACCGCTTTGTAGGTGCCAGGGGCGTAGGCCAGCCAGTTCATCGTCGAAAGGAAACCGTAGTTCCCAGTGCCATACCCAGCGTTCTTCACATCAGCGCGGTAGATATTGGCGATGGTGGTGACCGGGGGGTTGACCTCGCGATCTTGGGAGTCATAGACGCGAACCTTCACTGTCAAAGCCGCGGATGGGTTCGCCGGATCCCAGGCCCAGCCCTTGATCGTATTAGCGTCAACGACCTCAAGGTTGCCACCGGGGGCGACCACAGCAGCGACCGTATACGACTGCGCCCCAGCCAACTGATATTCACTTGCGCCAATCACTGCGTAGGGGATCACCCGATACTGACCGACGGCTAACGAAGACCAGTTAATCTTGGTGGTAAACCCGTGGTTGCCATAGCCGGCTTTAGCGGTATTCGCCACCACTGATTGAACCAAGACCTGAGCATTATTCTTGTCGAAGACGTAGAACTTCACCGTCAACGAAGCATTCGGATTGGCAGGATCACTCGCCCAACCAGTGACCGAATCTGCGCTGACCGACTCGAGAGCCCCGATCTTGGTGAGCAGCGGGCCGATGATCTTTTCACCAACCCCAACCCCCATCGCGGTTGCGATATCGGCGGGCAAAGCTTGGGCGAGAGAGATCGCGCGGCGCTGAAGGTCCACAGTCGCGAAGTTCGCCGCCGTGAGTGGGGCCGCGCCGATCAGTTCGATACCCTGGGCTTCCTGGCCGCTGCCAGCCGCGAAAGCGGCGAGATTGGCATAACTTTGGGTTAGGCCCCTAATGGGAACACTCGGCGTCGACTGGTTGGCGCGGTAGTAAGTGTTTCCATTGAGCGTCACCCCCATCGTGCCAGTGCGGGTCTTGGTATTGTCCTTCAACAACACCAGATTGACCGAGCTGCCACCGATGATGTTATTCATCACCTGGATATTGTTGACGACCCAGGACTGGGCAGGGTAACCCGCCGGCAGTGACCAATTTCGAGGATCGCGCGTCCCGTGGGTGATCTCCAGCCCATTTTTACTTCCGGAGATGGTGTTGTTCCAGATCCGAATGCTATCCGACATCATGATCAAAATGCCGTCGGCAGAATTGTTGGTGAAGCGGTTATTGGCAACCTTGGCCGTGCCGGATAGTTCGATCACCAAACCGTGCGCCAGGTTGTCACAGAGATGGGTCTTCCCGGTCGCGGGATCAACGATGTCGTGGTCATCTTCATGTCCGGTCATCCGGTTGTTCGAAAACTCATTCGACATCACCGTCAGGTTGTAGGCGTCTTCATCGAACCACAAGCCGTTGGCGCGGTTATCAGCGAAACGAGAGTTGGTGACGGTGACGTTTTGCGAACGTACGACCTTCACCCCGGCGGCAACGGGGGAGACATTGAAACTCTCGGCGTTATTCTTGGTGATCGACGCCTTGTTGATGGTCAAACCATCGGCATAAGCGGCGTTAACCCCCGACAAGCCATTGTCGTGGACCGAGATACTTTGCAAGGTGACGTTCTTGGCTTTAGACATCGCTAGCCCGGTGGTGGCATTATCGGCGATCTCAACGTTTTCCAGCCGCAGTCCAGTGGCGTCGGCATTGGCATAGATGGTGCCCTGGTCAGGCACGGCGGTGGCATAACGGCGAACGCCGATCCCGCGGATCGTGACATTGGCAGAGACCACGGTGATCGCGGCACCCTTAGGAGCACCACCAATGACGGCGCCAAGGACACTGCCGAGATCGCTCGCGCGAACCTCCTTGCCAGTGGGATTACTGCCGAGGTAGAGCTTGTTGGTGGCGTAGTCAACATAGAACTTGCCCGCCGTCACCTCGGCAAGGGTCTTCACCTGATCCTGACGCACGCCAGCAATCCAGACCTGGTCTGGGTGGGCGGCCATGCGATAGGCCGGTTCGGTTTTGACGAAGCGCCAGTGCTTGGCATCATTATCGGGCGCCCCCCAGCTATTGGTGGGGTCGGAGGCAAACTTGGCGGTCCAACCGGTCTTTACCCAGCGCGTGCCATCAGCCGCCC
Source organism: Propionibacteriaceae bacterium (assembly GCA_031260385.1). GTDB lineage: Bacteria > Actinomycetota > Actinomycetes > Propionibacteriales > Propionibacteriaceae > WQYJ01. The sequence continues at coordinate 5,238 of JAIRKB010000063.1, forward strand.
AGCCGGTGACGACCGTCGAGCCGTCTAGCCAAACCGCTTCACCGGGATAGGACTGGAGGGTGAGGTTGGCCTTATTGATGGCGATGCCGATCTGGTGGTAGGTGCCGCCGCGCAAGACGATCGTTTGACCGTCGACCGCCTTGTTGACGGCTTTTTGAACGGTCTGTACGGGGGCGGCGAGGGTTCCAGCATTGGAATCGTTGCCCTTGGCAGGATCAACATAAAGCGAGTTGGCGGGAATTGCGTACGATGTCGTGCCGATCGGCTTGGCTCCCGCGCTAGTGGCATTGGTATCGGGGCCGTCAACATCGGCCGCCACGGCAAGACTAGAGCTTGCCAATAGTGCCAGCGCGATAATCGCTGGTAACCCCGGTTTAAATATTCTGCTAACTTTCACAGTTAGACCCTTTCTCAGACTTGGTGTCTTCAATCAGGCATGAACCCGCGAACGGCGGATCGACGGTGTCACCGTCATCCTGATTAGACACTCACAGTAATACCGCTGGCGACAAGACAACACGGCAATTTAGGACCCTCAATTTTCCGGTGTTGGGTTCAGGCGGCGGGTTGGTAACCTAACATAGTTACTTACCTTGTTTTGAAAGGCAGGAGCGTACGATGAAGTACAAGCTATTTGGGGCAGTACTAGGACTAGTGGTTTTACTAGCTGGTTGTAGCTCTATCCCGAGCGGAGAGCCAACGGCGACGGACCCAATCCAGCCAACATCGATCGATACCCAAACCACTGACCCGACTGGTCCGGGCGACCCGACCTATGAAGGGTGGTTGATCTCCTCGGCGGGCATCGGGCCCTACGAGCTGAACGCGCCTTATGATCCGGCACCAGGCCAGGGGACTTGGCGGTGCTCGTTGAGGATCTATCCCAATGAAACCTACGGCACGGTTTCTCTATACGACACGGATGTTGCGCAGTGGGACGCGAACGAGAGTACGCCCAATCTGAAGGCGACGCTGGTGATGACCTCGTGGTCTGGCACCGAGACAACCTACCCCGCCCGCACGGCTGAGGGGATTGGGCCAGGCTCAACGCGTGACGAGGTGGAAGCGGCTTACCCAGGGGCGTACTTCAATCCAAGAGACTTCGAGGACCTTTACCAGATCAAGCAAGACGGTGTGGCGATTACCTTCATCCTCGACCGCGGCGAGCAGGATGGTGTTGAGCCTTTTGTTAGGCAAGTCGTGGTCGGTGTCGGCACAAATGTGCCCCGCCATTACTGCGATTGACCCTTTCAACCCGTGACCTCACTCCTCGACGACCGCGCAACCTCACTTCGAGATCGCGAGGTCGTCGAGGGTGGTGGTGCGGGAGCGGAGGACGGCGGCGGCGGTGGCGGCGAAGCCGAGGATCAGCCAGCCGATGACTACTAGGGTGTTGGTGGCGATAGCGGAGCCGCCGACGATGACATTCTGGATGGCGCCTAGAGCCGGGGTTAGCGGTGAACAGGATCGTACGATCATGAAGGCACCACCGGTGGCGCCGGTGATGGCCCCGGCGGCGGCCACCACCGCGAAGGCGATGGCGATCAAGCCGCCTAGGCCTTTCAGCCAGGTGACTAATCCCTGGCTGACTAGGTAAAACATTGCTCCAGATAGTAACAGCAAGCTTAGGACGCCTAGGGAGGGGCCGAAGGGTAGCTTGAGGACCGCTAGGGCGATGATCGCGATGATCAGCGCCTGAGCCCCGACGACTATCCCGGGGGTTAGCGAGCTCGCGATCAGGCGCAGGGAACTAGAGGCCGATTGGAGTAGGCGAGCCCGGATCGGTCGGACGACCAGGCTGGTGGCGAAAGCGCCAAGCCAGAGGGCCAAGATCAGCACGGAGGCGATCCACCCAGCGCCGAAACCAGCCGTGCCATTCAGCGGGTCGGTGTCGATCGGGGAGGCGACGACGGAAGCCAGGGTGGTGCGCTCAGATGCGGAGTAGTTCGGTAGTTGGTCGAGGCCGTCAGCGAGACCGCCCGCTAGTTGCCGCGAGCCATCGGAAAGCAGGCCGCCGTTTTCGGCCGCTAGGTCTAGTCCCGAGCTGAGAGTGCTGAGACCACCAGCCAGACCGGCCGCCCCCCAAGCTGAGGTGGAGATGCCATTAGCGAGTTCAGGCATGCCGAGGGCTAGTTGGTCGAGACCACCGGAGATCAACTTCGAGCCGTTGAGCAGTAAGGCCATCCCATCGGCGGCTTGGGCGATCCCAGCGACTAAGGCAGGCATCTCGGCGGCCAACTGACTGACCCCGCCAGCCAGCTGCGCCGAACCGTCGATCAACTGTTGACCAGAATCGCGCAGGAAGTTCAACTGCTGGAGAATATCGACCCCGCCTTCGGGCAGGGTGAGAGTGTCCATCAGATCGGGCAAGGACTCCAGGGCCAGCAGGATTGGTCCGAGGGTGTCCACCTGAAGGGCCGCCGCCAGACTAGCAGCGGCCGCCGCCATCCCAGATTGCAGACCGGAATAGTAGGCATCGCAAGCCCCCATTTGGTCAATCTGGTCGGGGCAAGCCAACCAGGGGGGCAATCCGGCTTCGAAGGTGTCTCGCGGCAGAGCCGACAGACCAGCCAAACGGTTGATCTCGGCGATCCCTTGTCGCAGGGCTTCGGCGGTATCGGTCATCATGGCCGGATTGGCGGTCAGAAGCTGAATGGCATCGACTAGCCCTTGCATTTGCTCCAAGCTCGCAATCACCATGTCAAGGGCGGAGTTCACCCCACCGACATATTGTTCAACCCCGGAGGCGACGAGGTTGGCCCCCGCCGCTAAGGCGGCAAGATCAGCCGGCAGGGTGGCGGTAGAGGTCTTTAGGAACCCCATCCCAGCGGACAGAGCTTGCATACCGCCCGGCTGTTGGGGCGTACCATAAATAATCGATCGTTGGGAGTTGGCCAAGAGTAGGACGTCTCCTGGCAAACCGGAGGTAAGCCCGCGCATCGTCTCCATGCCGCCCGCCAATTGGGTCGCCCCATCACCGAGGGCGATCGCGCCGTCGTACGCCTGGTTGAGCCCGTTGACGAACTGCTCGACCCCATCAGCCAGCAGGGTAGCGGCGTCAGTGACGGTGCGAAACTGCTCGCCCATTTCGTTGAAACCGAGGTAGATCTGAGAAAGGTAGGTCCCGGTTAACATGGCGTTGAGAACCCCCGCCGCCTCGCGGGCGATTGCCCGACCGAGGGTGGCATCGGTCACCCCAGCGGTCGGCGAGGTGGTGATGGTGATGGTCGCTTGGATAGCATCCGCTGGGTCAGCGGCGTAGGAGGTCGCGGCGGCAGAGAACTCCGGTGGGATGGTGACGACGGCGGCATATTCCCCGGAGAGTAAGCCGGTTTGGGCGCCATACTCGGTCGCCAACTCCCAGGTCAGATTCTCATCGCGTTGAGTGTCGACGAGGGCAGCGGTCAGTTGGCGGCCCAAAGGGGTGTACTGATCGCCGATCGTCACCGGGTTATCGAGGTTAACGACCGCCGCTTTCACCGTACGGGTGGTGGTAGACCAGTTCGCGAACATCAGCCCGCCAGCGATCAACACCGGCACTAGCAGTAAGGCGAGGGCGGTTCGTCCGCGCAACGGGAATGCCGTCAGGTTGAGCGCTGATAACAGGCGTTGAGCGCCTGCGAGTAACTGCTTCATGATCTCCCCTCCAGGGTCACGATACGAATGTTGCTGCCGGAAATCGACGGTGGCAGGTCAGTATGGGGGTTGAGGCCGAGGACCCAAGTTGTGGCGTCGGGTATGGCGGCTTGAAGGTGGGCGTCGATGACGGCCCGGCTGGTTTCATCGAGTTCTTCGAGGTCTGGCACGAAGACGATGCCGCCCCAACCGGGCTCTAACTCGCTGGCGATACCGGCGGTTGCCGCGGTCACGATGGGGGTTTTCACCCGTACGAACGAAGACTCCTCGGGCAAGATCCGGCCCAACACCTTCAGGCGTCCGGTGGTGGCTTTCGCTCGTCCCGAGAGGGCGTAGACCAAGGCCAACCGAGCGGTGGCTTCACCCCTCACCACTAGGTGTTCGCCTGCCTCCAGGCGAAGGTTGGGGATGTCAAACAGCAGACGTCCGCCGGCTTCGCCGCGCAAGTCTTCGGCGTAGATAACAGCCTTATCGCCGGGGGCTGGCCAGTTGGCTAAGGCGGTGAGATGGGCGAGGGCTTCACCTTCGATATCGAGGTGGGGTAGGCGTCTGTCGAGCCATTTGGGCAGCCACCAAGCGGCGCGGGCGCCCATCAGCTTCATGATGGCGGGGCCGAGGGTCATACGGACGATGAAGGCGTCAAAGGCCACCCCCACCGCTAAGCCGAAGGCAATCGGCTTTACGATGCCGGTGGCAGCGGGGACGAAGAAGGCGAAGACCGAGAACATGATGAAACCAGCGGCGGCCACCACCTTGACCGAATGTACGAAACCGTCCTCAATCCAGCGTTTGGTATTACCAATGGCATATTCTTCGCGCATACGTGAGGTTAGGAAAACCTCGTAGTCCATCGCCAGACCGAAGAGAATGCCCATCAGGATGATTGGTAGGAAACTGATCACCGGGCCGGCCTCTGCCAGGTTGATGATCCCCTTGGCGTACCCCTTATTGAAAACTAGCGTGGTGGCCCCGAAGGCGGCGCCGACACTCAACAGGTAGCCGAGGGCAGCCTTGACTGGCACCCAGATAGAGCGGAAGGCGACCATTAGTAGGATGAAAGATAACCCCACCACGAAGAGGGCAAAGGGGAGTAGGGCCGCTCTTAGGCGGGCCGAGACATCGATTTCGGCGGCGGTGAAGCCGGTGACCGCGGTGTCGATACCGTAGGTGAGCTCCCACTGGTCGTGTTTGGCGCGCAGACGTTCAACTAGTCCGACAGTGGCGGGGTCGTCGGGACCGGTCGTCGGGATGATCTGAACCATCAGCGTATCGATATTAGCATTCGGGGTGGCGGCAGCGACCCGCCGCACCCCCTCCATCGCTTCGATCTCGGCGGGCAAACCCTCAAGCAGGCCCAGAAGATCGTCGGTTTCGATGATTGACGCGGTGACGATCAGGGGTCCGTTCATGCCGACCCCGAAATGCTCGGCGACCAGATCATAGGTCACCCGGTCAGTGTCGCCGGGGGCGGATTGCCCAGCGGTGGGCAGCGCGAGATGAAGGTCTTTGGCCGGGATCGCCAGGGCGCCAAGACCAATGACGATGACCAGGACGGTCACTAGCGGTTTCTTGGTCGCGAGGGTCACCCATTTCAAGGCCATCCGCTCTGACCAGGGGGAGCGGTTGGGATCCTTGGCCTGCTGGCGGCGGGGTTGGCGGTGCGGGCGCGGGGCTAAACGGGCCCCGGCGAAGCCAAGGAAGGCCGGTAACAGGGTGAGCGCGAGCAGGACTTCGAGCGCGACCCCGAAGGCGGTGAACATCCCCATTATCGTTAAGAAAGGCAGGTTGGCGATCGCGAGCCCAATCAGAGCGACAACGACCGTACTCCCAGCGAAAACCACCGCTGAACCGGCCGTCGCCACGGCTCGGGCTGCCGACTCCTCGGGCGCCATTCCGGTCGCCAGTTGCGTTCGGTGGCGGGAGATAATGAACAGCGAGTAGTCAATGCCAACCGCCAAAGCGAGCATCACCGCCAACATCAAGGTGGAGGACATGATCGAGATCACGCTGGTGCCGATAACCACCAGCGATATCGTGACGCCGACCCCGGTTAGGGCGCTGCCCAGGGGCATCACGGCCCCCAGCAGGCCGCCGAGGGCAATGATCAGCACGGCCAGCGCGACCAGGACCCCAATCCCCTCGGTGGGACTGAGACGGGGTAGGTGGAGGGAGTAGACCTCGCCCCCCACACTGACCTGGGAGCCTGGCAGGCGTTCGGTTAAGGACTGCGCCTGCGCTGCCAGTTCGTCGCGTTGGGCATTAGTGAAGGTGGACACCGTCCCATCAACGCGGACGCGAATGAGCGCGTGGGTGCCATCGTCGGAGATTGAGCCAGTGACGTACTGGTTGTAGGGATCTTGAACGCCCTTGACGTAGGACAGGGTCTCGAAATCTCTGAGGTAGGCTTTGACCGCGCGGGCGATGTCCGGGTCATTGAAGGTGGTGTCGGGTGGGGCGGTGACGACGATGAGGGCGGCCGAGTCGGCGGCTTCCGGGAAGGTGATCGCCAGCGTCTTGAGCGCCTCAATCGAACTGGCTTTCGGGATGGTAAAAGAGTCGTCGAAGTCGCCGCCAAGGGTCAAGGCCAAGGCCCCGAAACCGGCGAGCACGATTAGCCAGGCTGCCAGCACGCGCATTCTGTGGCGGTAACAGGCACGACCGATGCGATAAAGCAGCGCCGACACCAGTGAGCCTCGATTCTTCTCGGCGGTGGGTTACGAGTTGGGATGTACCCCTCGTACAGTCTACTCGCACCCGGGATGGGGGACGGTGGACAGAAAAGCGACACTTGGTTAGTGTCGCGTTGTCAGGGGGGATGAGGTGAGATGATGTCTATTATGACAATTAGGAGTCTTGGTGCGCTTTGTTGCGTACTCGCTATTGGGTTGTTGACGGCTTGCGGTTCGAAAGCCGAGGTTATTTCCGGGACGCCGGAAGAGCTGTTGCCAGCCTTGGTCGCCGAAGCCAGAGCCACCCTGCCCGAGTATGGGCTAGGGGATACCTTCGATGAGGCAGTCACCGCCGATAGCGCGGAGTTCGCCCTCGGCCTGACCGCCGCCCAGTTCACCGCTAACGTTGACTCGGCTTTCCAGGCCAAAGCGATGATGATGACCACCCCGCAGACCGCCATCCTGGTGAAAGCGAAGGATGCCGCCGCCGCCGCTGAGGTCGCCCGATTAATCGCCGCCGGCTTCGACTCGACCCAGTGGATTTGCGTCATGCCCGAGCGTAGTGTCGTGGTAACGGCCGGTAGTTGGGTCTTGCTGGCGGTTGGTTCGGTTGATTCCACGAATGCCTTGGTGGAGGCCTTTGGCAAGCTTGCGGAAGGGAGTGCCGGCGAGCCGAACACCTTCTACTTCGGGCCGACTGAGTAGCCCTCGACCGGCGGATCCGCCATGTTGTTCTCTAGCCTGACCTTCCTCTACGTCTTCCTTCCCGTGACCCTGCTGGTGTATTTTCTGGTGCCCCAGCGTCGGTTCGGGTTGGGGCCGCGAAACTGGGTCTTGCTGATCGCGAGCCTGATCTTTTACGCCTGGGGTGGGCCGGGTTACCTGGCTATCATGGTGGCCCAAATCACTTTGGCTTGGGGGTTTGGCTTGGCGATTGAACGCTGGCGGAGCACCCGGGCGGCGAAACCGATCTTCATTGTTTCGATCTGCCTCAGCCTGGTCGCCTTGTTGTTCTACAAATACACTGGGTTTTTTCTGGCTAATCTCGGGTCGTTGCTTGGCGTTCCACTACCGCTGCTGCGACTGGTGTTGCCACTGGGGATTAGCTTCTACACCTTCCAGATCCTGTCCTATCTGATCGATCTCTATCGGGGCACGATCCCTGTTCAACGCAATATCGGCACCTTTGCGACCTATGTCGCCTTATTCCCCCAGTTGATCGCCGGGCCGATCGTACGCTATGCCGAGATCCGGGTCGCTTTGACCGAGCGGGTCTCAACCCTGGACGACTTTGCGGCTGGGGCGCGGCGTTTCTCGGTCGGATTGGCCAAGAAGATCCTGATCGCCAACACCATGGGTGGGTTGGTGGAACTGCTGCGCACTGACCAGCACCCCTCGACCCTCAGCGCTTGGCTTTACCTGATCGCCTTTGCCTTGCAGATCTACTTTGACTTCTCGGCCTACTCCGATATGGCGGTTGGGCTAGGGCGGATGTTTGGGCTCAAGTTCCCCGAAAACTTCAACTATCCCTATATCTCGCGTAGTATCACCGAGTTTTGGCGGCGCTGGCATATGACCTTGTCGGCATGGTTTAGGGACTATGTCTACTTCTCTTTGGGTGGCAGTCGGGTTCGGACCTTCCGGGTGATCATTAACCTGTTGATCGTCTGGTGTCTGACCGGGTTTTGGCACGGAGCGGCCTGGAATTTTCTATTCTGGGGTGGTTATTATGCGGTTCTGCTCATTGTTGAGAAATACCTCCTCAAGCCGGTGTTGGAGAAGTTGCCACGCTGGCTAACCCACGTTTATGCCTTGTTC
>JAIRKB010000101.1 GCA_031260385.1 Propionibacteriaceae bacterium
TTCTGCGCAGCAATATCGGTGTCCAGCCCCCAACAAAGAACAGTTCCCAGAAGCACAAAAAACAGTAACCATTCCCGGATGGCGCTGCGCTTATCCAGGCTACGACACTACGACACTGGCGTCATCCCAGGCGTACGACCAGTCAGCCTTAATCCTCACGTAGGCGTTGGGAGACTACGGTTGAGGTGCCGTCGGAGCCCATGGTTACGCCGTACAAAGTGTCGGCGACTTCCATCGTACGTTTCTGGTGGGTGATGACGATCAGCTGGGAGGTTCGGCGGAGTTCCTCGTAGATCTGGAGGAGGCGGCTGAGGTTGGCGTCGTCTAGGGCCGCCTCGACCTCGTCTAGGACGTAGAAGGGGCTGGGGCGGGCCTTGAAGAGCGCGATTAGGAAACAGACCGCGACCAGGGAGCGCTCGCCGCCGGAGAGGAGGGAGAGACGTTTGATCTTCTTACCGGCCGGGCGGGCTTCGACCTCGATCCCGGTGGTCAGCCATTGGCCCGGTTCGGTGAGGAGCAACCGTCCCTCGCCGCCGGGGAAGAGGCGACCGAAGAGCTCGGCGAACTCCCGCTCGACGTCGGCATAAGCCGCCGCGAAGACCTCTTGGACCCGCGCATCAACATCATCGACAATGCTCAATAGGTCGGCCCGGGTCTTCTTCAAATCCTCTAGTTGACTCGCCAGGAAGCCGTGACGTTCCTGCATCGCGTCGTACTCCTCTAGCGCCAGCGGATTGACCTTACCCAAGACCTGGAGGTCGCGCTCCGCCATACGCAAGCGCTTCAACTGTTCCTCACGCAGGAAGGGACGGGAGGTCGCCTCACCGGTTTCCGGGTCGCAGGGGCCAATCACCGGCTGATCGGGGCCATACTGGCTCATCAGCGTCGCCTGATCGAGCCCGACCTCGGTCATCGCCCGTTCCGCTAGGGCGTCGATGCGCATCTGTTGCTGGGTGCGGGCTAGCTCGTCCCGGTGGGCGGAGTCAACCAGTTGTTCCAGTTCGCTGGACAACGCCCGGACCTGTAAGCGAGCCTGTTCCGACTCCGCTTCGGCATCGAGACGCGCTTCGCCGGCCGCCACCCTGGTCTGCTCGACCTGGGCCAAGGTGGCCAGCACCCGCTCCAATAGCCATTGTCCGGTCTCAATCACCGTACGAGCGCACTCGGCTTGCCGCTGAATCTGGGCTTGGCGGCGCTCTGCCTCCAGGCGGGCTTGGCGTTCCGCTTCGGCCATCGCGCGAAGCGAGGAGGCCTGCCCAGACAAGGCCCGGGCCCGTTCCTCGACGGTCCGCAAGCCCAAGCGCGCCTCCATCTCGGCGGCGCGGGCCGCCTTGGCGACCTCGGCCAAGCGATCTTTTTCACTCGGATCCGGAGCTTGGAAGTCATCGGCGGTTTCGGTAGCCGTCAAGCGCTGCCGTAAATCCGCTAGAGTCGCCGCATTTTGGTCGAGGCTAGTCTTCGCGGCGGCAAGTTGGGCAGCCGCCTGGTCGGCTTTCGCCCCTGCTAGGGCGGCGGCCTGGTTCAACTGGGCTTGCCGCGCTAGCCCAGCCGCTTGCTTGGTCTCAAAATCACGTAGCGCCGCTGTGGCTACACCGAGATCGGCCTGGGCATCCCGCAGCCGCTCCGAGGCTTTCAGTACGCCTTGGTCGCCCTGTACAACCTGAGCGGTAACCGCGACCAACTCTTCTTCGGCCTGATGGACCGCCGCCGCAATCTGGATCCCCGATTGGGCCTGATCGGCGCCACCGGAGACCAACCACCGGCTCACCGAGGCACCATCGGGAGTCACCACTGTAATCTCAGGGTGTTGGTCAACCAGTTGCCGGGCCTGTTCGAGGCTAGCTGCCACGTAGATCCCAACTAGCAGATGGCTGAGAGTCCGACAGACCGCTTCATCGCCAGAGATATAGGAGATCACTGACCGCGCCCCCGAGATCGTCCGCGTCGCGGCCGCCGCACTCGCTGGCATCAGCAACCCGGCTCGTCCGCGTTCCTGGCCACGCAGTGCCGTCAGGGCCGCCCAACCGGCCTCGCGGTCACGGGTCACCACCGCTTCAGCGGCAGCACCGAGGGCCTGGGCTACCATCGGCTCAAAGCCTGGTTCGACCTCGATCATCCGAGCCAACGGTCCCAACAAACCACTAAAACCGGACTGCTCCAACCACGCCGCCGCATCACCTTGGGCCCCTTGGGCCATCCTGAGGGCCTCGACGCGGGCCGTCAGACCAGCCTTGGCTTCCGCTGAGGACTGGGCGAGGCGGCGGTTTGCCTCGAGGTCGGCTTGGGCATCATCAAGGCGTGACTGCGCTGTCGCCACGGCTTCAGCTAGCTCGACCTGGGAGCGCTCTTGGGCGGGAAGCTCCCTCTGGACTTGGGCTAGGTCATCCTTGGCTTGCTCAGCTTGGTCTCGGGCCGTGAGGCAAGCCGCCTCCAACTCCTCAAGCTGGGTCGCTCCCGCTTCTTGACGCTGGTTAAGCGAGCTGATCTGACCGGTCAGGCGAGCGATCCCTTCGCGGCGGGCAGCCTGGTCGCGAACCAATCCCTGGAACTCGATCTCGGCGGAGTCCGAGTCGGTCTCAGCGGTCGTACGGATAGCGCTGGCTGACTCGAGGCCTTCGGCCAAGCGAGCGACCTCGACGCGTAACTGGGCCTCATCAGCAGCGATCTTCTCCGCTTGGGCGATCAAGGTCTCGGGATCACGGGCTGGGTTGGTTGGCAATTCCGGGGCGTTCTCGCCTAGACGCACCTGTTCCGTCGCCAGGTTGATCGTCGATCGGACGCGCTCGGCGATCCCCGAGCAAGCCACCCAGGTCTCTTGAGTCTGCCAATGGGTCTCGCTCAGCGTGCTCAAGGCGACGCGGGAGAGGTCCTCCTGCTGGCGAGCGGCCGCCAGGGCCGCCTCCACCTCATCGCGCTTGGCGCGCAAGGCGTGCTCGTCCGCTAGTTCGGTCTTCAGTTGGCTGTGAGCTTGGGTGAGATCATCGGCTAGTAGACGGGCCTTGGCATCGCGGAGATCGGCTTGGACTACGCTCGCGCGTCGAGTCAGCTCCGCCTGACGCCCTAGCGGTTTCAGTTGGCGGCGGATCTCGGCGATCAGATCGGTCAGGCGATGGAGGTTAGCTTCGGTGGCGTCAAGCTTACGCAACGCTTTTTCCTTGCGTTCTCGATGCTTCAGGATCCCGGCGGCCTCCTCGATCAGACCGCGCCTCCCCTCCGGGGTGGCCTGCAAGATCTGCTCCAGATGGCCTTGGCCGACCACCACATGCATCTCCCGGCCGATCCCGGAGTCCGATAGCAGCTCCCGTACATCCAGCAACCGACAAGTCGTGCCGTTAATCGCGTACTCAGAATTGCCGTTGCGGAACTTGGTCCGCGAGATCGTCACCTCCGAATAGTCGATCGGCAGCGCCCCATCGGAGTTGTCGATCGTCAGCTGGATCTCGGCCCGCCCCAAGGGGGCACGCGAACTCGATCCGGCGAAGATGACATCCTCCATCGAACCGCCGCGCAGCGACTTGGCACCCTGCTCCCCCATCACCCAAGCCAGGGCATCAACGACATTCGACTTCCCCGAACCATTCGGCCCGACGATGCAGGTGATTCCGGGTTCAAAGCTTAAGCCCGTCGTTGATGCAAAAGACTTGAAGCCACGTAGTGTCAGCTTCCTTAGGTACATCCCCCCTAAGCCTCCTGCTCCGCCAGTTCGGCTGGCTTGTGTCTAATCGCCCGGAAAGTCCAGAACTTGTTCAGCAAGAATGATATCGGCACAGCGACGCAGACCATAATGAGGTGGGCCCAATACCATTTCGTCCGCAACCCGGTTGAGTTATTAAAGACCGAACTCGACAGCGCGATCGGCGAGTTGGGATGCATCAAGGCGAGCTCCATCACCATGCCAAGACCTTGCGCTGCCAAACCGACAATGAAAAAGGGCAGATATTCCTTAAACCACCCCGCATGGTGGCGAGACCGAAACGACCACATCCGGTTGAGCTGATAATTCGAAAGATTGGCGACCAAGAAGGCAATCATCGAGAAAACCATGAACCAACGAATATTGTATGGAGTGCCCGGAATTGGCAGCCAAACCTCATTGACCTGAGCGTTTTCCCATATCAGGGGGGCAATCTTCTTGGCGCCAAAGGCCACGACCATGTTCACGACCATGCCTGAGGCACCAACTAAACTAAATTTTGTGAGTTGTTCTAAACTGACTCTGTAGCGGGTAAATAACCGCTTAATCACGAGACATCACTCTCCAGGAGATTGATTTAGGGCCAGGTAGGCTTCCTCTGCCGCCTTTTGTTCGGCCCCACGTCGACTTGACCCCTGACCTGCACCGGCGACTTCCGCGTCGATGAGGACTTCCGCAAGAAAGGTACGTTGGTGGTCTGGTCCCGAGGTCAAACAGACATACTCCGGGGCACCAAGTCCACGCGCGGCTGCGAGCTCTTGCAAGCTCGATTTCCAATCCAGCCCCGCTCCCCGTTCCGCCGCATCAGCGATGATCGAATCCATTACCCGATGGACGAAGTTCGCTGAGGTGGCAAATCCCCCACTGAGATGTACCGCGCCGATGACGGCCTCCATGGCATCCGCCAAAATTGAATCCTTGGCATCGCCATGGGTGGCGATCTCACCCCGTCCCAGCTTGATACTGGGCCCGATCTCGAGATTACGCGCCACCTGGGCCAAGGTCTGTCCCGAAACCACCGCCGCTCGCACCTTCGCCAACTGGCCTTCGGGACGGTCCGGATAAGTCAAATAGATATGTTCGGTGATGATCGCCCCCACGACAGCATCACCAAGAAATTCCAAACGTTCGTTGGTGGCTACCCGCCCATTTTCATAAGCCCAGGATCGGTGAGTGAACGCAAGATCCATGAGCTGGGGGTCTATGACAATCCCTAACTCATCTAGTTGATCTGATAGCCGACTCACCGCTCACTTAAGCCTGAAGCACCTGACGCCGGGCACCGCGCGGGCCATATTGCCCACAAGACGGGCAGGCGGTATGGGGCAAATGCTTCGCCGCGCAAGCGGGATTAGCGCAGGTGACTAACTGGGGAGCCTCAGTCTTCCACTGGGACCGACGCGAATGCGTATTCGCGCGCGACTTCCGCCTCTTCGGAACAGCCACTTGTCTTCTCCTTCACTTGGCCCACCTTTACGGCGGTCAACTAGGACATCTTACCCCATTGGCTCAGCCCAAGCCAACGCGAGTCGACTGAATCATCATGATTATGGTCTGGATCAGCATTTCGATCCACCCCGCAGATCGTACAAAGCCCCTCACAATCAACCCGACACAGCGGGATCAGCGGTTGCTCGAGGATTAACCCATCGCGCACCGCGCCGGAAAGATCAATCTGGTCGTCATCGATAAAACAGACGTCTTCGGCTTGGTAATCGCTCGCCTGTTCGGGGTAGATGAACAACTCGGAGATTGTTGTGACAACCTCACAGGTGAACTCACTTAGGCAGCGCGCGCATTGGGCATCTAGTTCGACGCTCGCTTGGGCGGTCACCAACACCCCGTCCCCGACCGACTCCAGCGAGCCGTGTACTTGAACTGAGCGATCCTTAGGTAAGGCCAGTAAACCGGTCCGAACCGCCTGGCTAAACTCGGCGGAAAAATCGAACTCCGTGCGGGCACCGGGGGTCCGTTTCAGATCCCGCAGGCTGAGCGTGAAGGCAGTCTCCGCCTTCAAGTCGGGATCCGCCTTCATTAGATATTCCAGCGCGGTACGATCGAGGTCTGCTCATCGGACTCCTCCGGGGCGACCTTCGTCATCAAACGCTCACGCATCACACCGACGCGCGACAGAGTGACCTGAAGCTCTGCCTCGAAGGCGGCGAGCCGGGTCTCAACATAACGATCAGCTTCCGCGAGCAACTCCTCTTGCTCGGCTTTGGCTTTCGCTTCGATCCGAGCAGCGCGGACGCGCGCTTCCTGGACGATCTCGGTCTGGTCGACAATATCCCAACCACGACGCGAGGAGGCGGCATTCTCCTGCCGGGCCCGCTCTTCGAGATCTTCCTCAAGACCGGTAATGATGGTGTCCAGAACCGCCAAGGTTTCGGCCCGATTGACCATACATGACGCCGACATTGGCACGGCTCGCGCCTCCACTATCGACCGCTTCAGATCACGCAGCCGCCGTTCGGTCGGGGTGGTCTCACTCATTACAGCTCCTTTTGCATCATTTGCGCGACAGGTTCCGGCACGTAGCCGTAGGCATCGCCACCGGCCCTAAGAATCGAACGTACCAAAGTTGAGGAGATGAAGCCAACCGCGCTTGAAGCCGGCAAGATCACCGTTTCAATTGCGCCCAAATCAGCATTCATCAAGGCCATGGCCGATTCCGCTTCGAAATCGGACCCGCTTCGCGCCCCCCGGACCGCCACCATGGCGTCGTGGTCGCGACAGAAATCCACCAACAGGCCACTCATGATCGCAACCTGGACATTATCTAGCGATTGGGCGCAAGCCTGGGCCATCGCTAGTCTGGTTTGGATGGGGAAGTGACATTGTTTAGCGTCGTTCGCTCCCACCGCGATGATGACCTCGGAAAATAGCCGCGCCGCTCTGGTCACAATATCCCAGTGACCGAGAGTGAAAGGGTCAAATGACCCGGGCATAACTGCCTTCACTAACCAACCTTCGTCCCGTGGTAGATAGTCGTGTCTCCATAACGCCGTTGGGTGACATTTTGGAAACCCCCCGGAAATTCTACCCCAGATGTGAGCCGAGAGCGCTCCACTAAGAAGATTCCGCCGCAATCTATCCAACCGCGACCGTCAAGAAGCTCCAGGACCGCCGCGATTTTTTCATTAGATTCCTCATAGGGAGGATCAAGCCAGGCGATATTGAAGACCTCCGGGCGACCAGCCAGGAACCGTTCCGTATCCATTCCATATACGCTACCACTTATGTTTAGTTGCGCGAGGTTCTTCTTAATGGTTTTCAGGGCCGGGGGGGCCTTCTCGACCCAAGTAACTTGCGCACCCCGACTGGCCGCCTCCAGGCCGACCACCCCCGATCCGGCATAGAGATCCAGGAACCGTAACCCGGCTAACTGTTCACTAGGATCACGATCGGTGACCTGAAGGTGGGAGGCTAGGAAGCCGAAGACTGCCTCCCGTACGCGATCGCTTGTGGGCCTAGTTAGACTTCCCGTTGGAAACTCCACTTTCCGAGAAGCCAACTTACCAGCGATAATCCTGCCCATAACTCTAGACTACGTCAAGATTTGACCAAATACGTGAAAGAATTGACTCATGACAGAAAACGCATCTCCCGTCACGTTTCTCAGTGACGAAAAAGCATGGGATTTGCTCGCCGGTGAGCGTTTGGGGCGCTTAGCTGTTCAGTCTGAAAACGGGATCGACATCTTCCCCATCAACTATGTGGTCGACGGCGAGTCAATCGTCTTTCGGACCGCTGATGGGACCAAGCTGGCTAGCGTTAAGAACCACAGCCACGTGACCTTTGAGATTGACTCTTGGACTGAAGAGGATGGAATCTCCGTCGTCGCCCGCGGACACGCTTCCCCAGTCACCAGCGAAGCAGAGATCGCGCAGATCGAGGCACTAAGGCTGAAGCCCTGGGTCCCGACCTACAAGACCTTCTTTGTCCGAATCACCATCAACCAGTTGCAAGCGCGTCGCTTCACCTTTGGGCGTGACCCGATTCCGGCATATCGGTACTGAATCCTCGGTATTAGGTAATCAAGTCTGCGCAGCCGAGGCTGGGTGCCTCCGTACGTACCCTCGCTCAGCCTCACGCGGCGTCTTCTAGGCTGGCTTCGGCGCGGGATTCGATTTCCATTACGTAATCGGCTACGCCGGGGTCGGATAGGGTGGGGTCTTTTTGGACGGCTTGTTCGGCTAGGGTGCGGGCTTCTTCGATTAGGTCGGCGTGTTCTAGGACCTTTAGTAGGCGTAGGGAGGAGCGGCGGCCGGCTTGGGTCATTCCTAGGACGTCGCCTTCGCGGCGTTGAGCGAGATCGGCTTCGGCGAGGGCGAAGCCGTCGCGGGTGGCGGCGACGGCTTCTAGGCGATTGCGGGCGCCTGTACCTTCGGCGGCGCTGGTGAGCAGTAGACAGACACCGGGGTAGGCGCCACGGCCGATGCGGCCGCGTAACTGGTGGAGCTGTGAGATGCCGAACCATTCGGCGTCGCAGATCACCATCATTGAGGCGTTGGGATGATCGACGCCGACCTCGATCATGGAGGTCGCGATCAGGACATCGATCTGCCCGGCCCCGAACCGGGTCATGATCTCGGTCTTTTCGCTACTGGGGAGGCGGCCGTGAAGGACGGCGATACGCAAGCCAGCTAAGGGAGCCTCACCGAGGGTCTGGGCTAGTTCGAGCACTGACCGACCTTCTTTGCCATCACCAGCCCCAATTCGTGGTGCGACGATATATACCTGGCGACCGGTCGAAACCTCCTCGCGAACGCGCGTCCAGGCTCGGTCAACCCAGGCTGGATGGGCGACCTGATCGACGACGGTGGTGGAGACTTCGGCCCGTCCGGCTGGGATCTTGGACAAGGTTGACATGTCCAGATCACCGAAGATCGTCATCGCGACCGAGCGCGGGATGGGGGTCGCGGTCATCACCAGAACATGCGGCCTGGCGGCGTCTTGCTGGGCGAGGGCATTTCTTTGCTCGACCCCGAAACGATGTTGTTCATCAACGACCACCAGCCCAAGATCGTGGAATTTCACCCCCGTTGACAGCAGAGCGTGAGTGCCGATGACGATCCCGGCTTGACCGTTAGCGATGCGCTCTATGGCATCACCCTTGGTGGCAGCGGTCATCGCGCCGGTCAGCAAGACGACATCGGTGGCGTGTTCAGCAGCCAGTAAGCCAGCGCCAGCCAGCTCCCCCATCAACTGGAGGATCGTCGAAGCGTGTTGGTGGGCGAGGACCTCAGTCGGGGCCATCAAGACGGCTTGCCCGCCAGAGTCGACGACCGCCAACATCGCACGCAAGGCGACCACCGTCTTGCCGGAACCGACCTCGCCTTGGAGCAGACGTTGCATCGGACGGGTTTTCGCCAGATCAGTCCCGATCTGGTCTCCGATCGCGATCTGCTCATCGGTCAGGGTGAAAGGTAACTGGGCGTCGAAACGCGTTAGCAAGCCGTCTGGCTGCCCGGGGCGCGGTACGGCGGTGTGGGTCGAGGTGTCGTGGCGGCGATAGGCCATCGCCACCTGGGCGCCGAAAGCTTCATCAAATAACAACCGCCGTACGCCCTGGGCATAGGCCTCCTCGCTGAGCGGATTGTGGACCTGTTGAAAGGCCGTGTCTAAATCGACGAGACCGGCAGCTTCGCGGACCCAGGCGGGCAGGGGGTCTTCGAGGGGCGATACTAGCGTAAAAGCCAAGCTTATCGACTCGGCGACGGTCCAGGTGGGCAGCTTGGCGGTCTGGGGATAGAGCCCCACAAAGGAGTTCGTGTTCACCCGCGCCATCATGTTCATGGACTTGGCGGACCCTTTCAGACCCTGATCAGTGATCATCACGAAGGCCGGATGAGCCAGTTGCGGCTCCCTGTTAAACCAGCCGAGTTTTCCTGCAAAGATCCCCCGATCCGAAGACGAAAGTAGTTGCTGCCAATAGCGAATCAGCGAGCTGCGCCCGAAGAAGGTCGCAGTCAGCCAGCCTTTGCCATCGGTCAGTCGCACCTCGATGCGCTCCCGAGGCGCCTCCCCCTTCTTGTCGACCTTGGCCACCCGGGCCTTGAGAGCGACATACTCTTCGCTCCCCCGGTTTTCCTCGACCAGAGCGGTGATGTCGGTGAGGGCCGTACCAGACATGAGGTGACGGGGTAACAAGCGCAGGAGGTCGCCGACCGTCTCGACGTTCAACGCTCGAAAGGCCTTGGCGGTGTCCGCGCCGACGGCTTTCGTGAGGGGGGCCGCTAGTTCAGCAAAAGTCCGGGTTTTCCAGATGGTGGTCACCTCCGAGTCGAGACTATCAGGGGTGAAAGACAAAAACCCGCCCAGTTGGGCGGGTTGGTTGTCTTTGATCAACGAGAGACCTTGCCAGCTTTGATACAAGCCGTACAGACGTGCATCCGTTGCGGCGTCCCGTTGACGACCGCGCGCACGCGCTGAATATTGGGGTTCCACCGACGCAGGGTCTTCTTCTTCGACCATGGAACATTGTGCCCAAAGCCCGGCCTCTTGGCGCAGATGTCACAAACGGCTGCCATGGTTGTCTCCTTGATCTCGTTGGGCAAAGCCCAAAACCAACTTAGACAGCATACACGACAAGACAAAGCGGACTCAAACCCGGGACCGCTTCGAGGGCAGAATTGGCCTAAAAAGGCAGCATATACGAGCAGATGGCGATGTAAGTGCCAGTCTTTTGGGTCACCAGCTTGCCATCGAGCACGATCTCGCAGGTCACCGTCGTGTTACTTATGTTACGGACATCCCCTTGGACGGTGAGGGTTAGGAACCAATCATCCTGGGGGACATATTCGGTGACCGACCAGGTATCGGTGAAATCCTCAGTATTTTGGAACTGCGACCCCCAGGTCACCGTACCCTTGCCAGACGAGACGGTGGCGCTGTATTCCACAACCTTGTCGGACAGCGGAATCCGGGTGTCCTGATTGGTCGGTGGGCTGGTTGGGGTGGGGTCTACGGTTGGGGTGGGGTCGGGACTCTCGGTCGGGGTCGGGCCAGAGGTGACCCCAGTGGTCGGATTTCCTGTCGGATCGCTGCCCTCACCCCCGGCGGTGTTGAGCAGGCCTTGCTGCCAGGCGAAGCCGAGGCCGCCTAAGGCCAAGACCAAGACCATGATGATCGTGATGTAGGGCCAGACGCGGCGTTTGCGAGCCACCTTGGGCTCCTCAGTCGGCACCGCCGCCACTACGGGAGCGTAAATATTGTAAGCATACGGGGGCTGGGGTGGCACCCAAGCCGGGGGCGCCACTCGATTAATAGGGGCCTTGATGGGAGGCGCCTTAGTGGGGGGCACAGTAGGAGGCGCCTGGGTCGGGGGCAGGCCTTGAGCAGGCTCCGGCATCACGGCGGTTGGGGTCAAGCCGGGGATCGGCGAAGTCAACACCCTAGTCGGTTCCGTCGCGGTGACCGGCTGCCCGGCCCGCAACCGATCAATATCGCCGCGCATAGCCGCCGCCGTCTGGTAGCGCTCGTCCGGGTTCTTGGCCAGCGCCTTCAGGCAGATCGCGTTTAAGGCCTCCGGCACTCGGGGATCACGAACCGAAGGTAGCACGGCGGTGTTCTGCAGATGCTGTAAGGCCACCCCCACAGCCGAATCGGCTTCAAAAGGCGGTTTACCGGTCAGCAGTTCATAGAGTAAGCAGCCGGCAGCATAGAGATCAGCCCGGTGATCAAGGGCGTCTCCGCGGATTTGCTCCGGCGCGAGATAGGCAACCGTGCCGAGCACCGAACCAGTTTGGGTGAGCTTATCGGCGTTGTCGACCCGAGCAATCCCGAAGTCCATCACCTTGACCGCACCCTTACCGGTAACCATCACATTGGCCGGTTTGATGTCGCGGTGGATAATCCCCTGCTCATGGGAGCATTCCAGAGCGTCAAGGACGGCTTGGATGACCTCGAGCGCCCGCGCCGGGACGAGTGCCCCCTCAGCGCGGACTAGGTGTTGCAGGGTTTGCCCGTCAACTAGTTCCATGACGATATAAGGCAGGCTCAGCCCGGTGTCATCAACAAACTCACCGGTGTCGTAAATCGAGACAATATTGGGATGGTTCAGTCCCGCTGCCGCTTGGGCTTCGCGCTGTACACGCTCGCGATAGGCTGGGTCCCCAGCCAAGTTTCCGCTCAACCGTTTCAGCGCCACATCACGGTTCAGCTTGGTGTCCCTGGCGCGCCAAACATCCCCCATACCGCCACGTCCAAGCAGGTCACCCAGAACATAGCGATCCCCCACCAAATCTGTTGCCATCGCTTCACACTCCCATTGCCCCAAAGTTACTGTCTCAGTTTACCGGCCCATGGCAATCGGGTCATCATTGCCCGGAGTATCTAGCCAAGACCGCCCCAGACACCAAAGCCTGGAGTGTGATTGTCTGTTACTTTTCTCATGTTATCCTTATTAGTGTCACAGGTCGGACCTGTGACTATCCGGTCGGACCAGGGGAACCGTCCGCCGGGTCGGGACGAAAGGACTCAAAATGAAAAAGGTGCTTGCCACCATGACTTTCTTGATTACTGCTGCCGCAGTAACTCTCTCCGGCGCTACTGCTACCGCCGCCGATGGGGACACTCAAGTAATCGATCTCAAGGGTACTGGTTCAAGCTTCAATGAGAGCTGGAACAACACTTTCGCGGTTGGGGGGGCTGAGAACGCATCGAATCCCAGCATGTGGCATCTTGTCTACACCGGTAATAACCCTGCCGACGTCACCGAGATGCAACTAACATTCGCTGACGGAACGGTCTTTGACTGGACTCCAGCCCTGGGCTTTAGCACCAATAACGGGGGAAATAACCCCGGTTGGGTGATACTAGCGCCAGCTGGTTGGGAGATCGCTAGTGGTTTCTTGATCACCAAAGACCTAACCCAGGTCAATTTCAATATCAGTGGCTTCAATAAAGGAGTGCCGGACAAGCCGGTCAACGGGGCCCTGACCTTTGAATTCGATATCACGGCCCAACACAAGGAGGTTACCACCCAAGAGGTACGTCAGAAGACCATCCAGCCAATTTGGCAAACCACCATTCAGCGCTACGAAAGGCCGGTCTTCTACCAGCCAAAGACGACCTATAACAACAACACCTTGGTGACACGCTTGGACTACAGCAGCAATCTAGCCTCTGCTGTGCCGACGAACGGTGTCACCTTGAATAATGGACACACGGTCGTGGCAGTGAACATCGCGGCTGCGAGTGCACCAGAAGGCGTTTCGGTTGAGATCGCGGACTCTAGCTTCAACGCTAACGGCAAGAAGACCCCGGCTGAATACAACAGCCCAATCGGCTACAGCTACAATGTCCAGATCGCCAATGGCCAGGTAACCATATCCTTCGATGACTCTCTAGTTTCGGCTAGCGTCGGGGTGGAAGCCTCTGCCTACAACAAGGAGTGCAAGAACAAGAATGACACGAACTGTGTTGGTGCCAATGCGCCAGCCCACTTCGCTAACTCCGTGACTGTTGACCTCCCCAAGGGTGCCTCTGACATCGTGTATCTATACGTTCACATTGAGTCCATTAGCTGGCTACCCGGTGGCCCTGACTTTTGGAAGTTTGATCGCTGGGTCGTCGACCCCAACCTAACGGTTGTCACCGAGGCCTGGGTTCGCAACGAGATCGTTGATGATCAACTGCTTCGCACCAAGGTGACCGAGAAGATGATCAATGATGGCCCCTACACCGGGGATCTTCTACTCGAAGTCTCGGGACCGATGGGAGTTGTCTACTCAGGCGCTCCGAAAGATCTGACCGATCTCGCTCCAGGTAGTTACATCGCGACCTTGAGCTCACCGGACGATGCCTTCGTGGCGATCCCCGTCACGGTGACGGTTGAGTCTGGGAAGACCACAGTTGTTGACTTCGGTTCCATCGTCGTCACCGGCGACACCGAGTACATCAACGCAAAGGCGATCTACGTCCGTCCGATCATTCTCGATCGTGCCTACCTGGCCCCAATCGAGCTTGACGTGATCCAACTAGGCAACGACTTCGATGCCTTCGATCCTTGGGCGATCCGCCGCTAAGTAAATTGGTTTCCCGGTGGGTTCTAGGCGGTGAGAGTGATCTAGCCGTCCCGAACCCACCGGGAAACTTTTGTCTAAGTTCGGCTCCGGTTTGAGGATCCCTAAACGGGAAGTACGACGGGCAGGATCATCGCGCGGGAACGCAGGGTGGTGGCGACCCAGCGACCGAGGGTCCGGCGGATAATCTGCTGGAGGAGATGAGGATCCGTTACCCCTTCCCGCAGCGCGGTCGCTAAATTATCGACAATTTGCGGTTCGACGTCGGCAAACCCGTTGGCGTCTTCGACAAAGCCCCGGGCATGGATATCCAGGCTAATCAGTTCCTGGCCGTCGAGGTTCACCACGGCGATCACCGTTATGAAACCTTCGGCGCCAAGGATGCGGCGATCAGCCAAGGACTCTTCGGACAGCGACCCGACCGAAGTCCCATCAACAAGCACATAGGCCGCGCTGACCTTGCCGACCACCTCAGCCACCCCGGCCTTAAGATCAATCACCGTGCCGTCGTCAACCGTCAAAACCGAGCTGACCCCGGTTGAACGGGCGAGGTTGCCATTAGCGATTAAATGACGGACTTCGCCGTGGACGGGTAGAACGTTCTTAGGTTGAACCAGGTTGTAGCAGTAGAGCAACTCCCCCGAGCTAGCGTGCCCAGAGACGTGGACCAGCGCATTACCCTTGTGGACCACCGTCGCCCCGAGTTTGGCCAAGCCATTCATCACCCCATGGACAGCGGTTTCGTTCCCAGGAATCAGCGAGGAGGCCAATAACACGGTGTCGGACGGACCGACCGTGATACTAGGGTGATTACTAGAGGCCATGCGCGATAGCGCTGACAGCGGTTCACCTTGACTACCCGTACAAATAATCACCAACTGATCTTCGGGAATCCGATCGAGGTCCGAGACATCGGCGACCGTGCCAGCGGGCACTCGCAGGAAACCCAGATCACGGGCGATCCCCATATTCCGCACCATCGAGCGACCAACATAGACCACCAGGCGACCATGTCGTTTGGCCTGGTCCATAACCTGCTGGACGCGGTGAACATGGGAGGCAAAACAGGCGACAACAATCTTGCCTTGGGCACCATCAAAGACCTGATCGAGGGCCGGAGCGACCTCCACCTCCCCGAGGGTGAATCCGGGCACCTCGGCATTGGTCGAGTCAACCATGAAGAGGTCGACCCCTTCATCGCCGAAGCGGGCGAAAGCCCGCAAATCGGTGAGGCGTCCGTCGAGCGGCAATTGATCCATCTTGAAGTCGCCGGTATGCAGGACCGTGCCACCGCTGGTGCGCAAGAACAGACCGAGCGAATCCGGGATCGAGTGGTTCATCGCGATAAACTCGACATCAAACTGTGTGCCGATGGTGATCCGCTCCCCTTCCCGTACCTCCATCAAACGCGCCGAGGAGATATTGTGCTCCTTGAGCCGGAAATCGACCAACCCCATGGTTAGCCGCGACCCGTAGAGCGGGAAGGAGTTACACTCCTTGAGCAGATAGGGCACCGCCCCGATATGATCCTCGTGACCATGGGTCAAGATCAGACCGACGATGTCATCATAACGATCAGCGATCGCATCGAAGCTAGGCAGAATCAGGTCGACGCCGGGGTAATCCTGTTCTGGGAAGAGCACCCCAGCGTCGATCAGCAGAATCTCGCCATTAACCTCGAAGGCGGTCATATTGCGTCCCACATCGCCGAGGCCACCCAGCGGGATGATCCTCACCGTATCCGGTCTAAGGGCAGGAGGCCCGCCTAGCTCGGATGGGAACATCAAGACCTAGCCAACCCAAGGACGGTGTCCAAACCGACAGTCAAGCCCTTACGATCGCCAATCCAGCGCAAGGCGGCGACGATGCCTGGCGCATAGCAAGCCCGCGAGCGGGCGTCGTTGACAATCGCCAAGGTCTCACCAGACGAAGTCAAGCGCACCTCTTGTTGGGCGATCAAGCCCGGCAAGCGTAAAGAGTGGACGCGAACGCCAGCGATCTCGGTCCCGCGCGCGCCAGGGGCTTCGTGGGTGGTCGAGTCGACCATGTCCCCCACTCCCGCCGCTTCACGCGAGGCCGCGACCAAGCGAGCGGTGATTGCCGCCGTACCAGAGGGAGCATCAGCTTTCATCGTGTGATGGGTTTCGATGATCTCTACCGATTCGAAATAGGGCGCCGCACCCGCGGAAAAGTGCATCATTAGCACCGCCCCAATCGAAAAGTTTGGTACGACGAGCACGCCAGTGGCCGGGTTGGCACCGAGGAGCTCCCGTAACATGTCGAGACGCTCCGGGGTAAACCCGGAGGTCCCAACCACGACGGGTAGACCGTTGGTGATGCACCAAGCGACGTTGTCAACCACCGCATCTGGGTGGGTGAAGTCGATCGCCATATCGGCGCCGAGCGCCAACTCGCGGCGGTCACCCAGGTCGATCTGGGCGACCACCTCTAGGTCACACTCGGCTTCGATCGCCCGGCAAGCCTCGCCGCCCATCCGGCCTTTCGCGCCGAAAACGGCAACCTTCATCTTGACCTCACTCGGCTTTGTCCTCAACAACGGGCACTAGCGACAGCTTGCCACGATCATCAACATCGAGGATTTCAACCTGGAGTTTCTGACCGACCTTGACGACGTCATCAACATTCTCGACCCGAGCGCCACCAGATAGGGCGCGCATCTTCGAGATATGCAGCAACCCGTCCTTGCCCGGCACCAGGGAGATGAAAGCGCCGAAGGTGGTGGTCTTGACGACCGTACCCAAGAAGCGTTCACCCTTTTCCGGCATGTGGGGATTGGCAATCGAGTTCACCATCTGGCGCGCGGCTTCAGCCGCCTCCCCAGAATCGGCCCCGATGTAGACCGTGCCGTCATCCTCAATGGCGATATTGGCACCGGTATCATCCTGGATCTGGTTGATGACCTTACCCTTGGGCCCAATCACCTCACCGATCTTGTCAACCGGGATGTGGATCGTGATGATCCGCGGCGCGTAGGGGCTCATCTCGCCCGGCGCGTCGATGGCCTCGCGCATCACGTCGAGGATGATCTGACGCGCCTCACGGGCCTGAAGTAGTGCCGCCGCTAGAACATCAGCCGGAATCCCGTCCAACTTGGTGTCCAACTGCAACGCCGTGACGAAGTCTTTGGTGCCAGCGACCTTGAAGTCCATGTCACCGAGGGCGTCTTCGGCGCCCAAGATGTCGGTCAGGGTCAGGTAACGCACCTTGCCATCGATCTCTTCACTCATCAGACCCATGGCGATCCCAGCGACTGGTGATTTCAGTGGCACGCCGGCTTGGAGCAGGGAGAGCGATGAAGCGCAGACCGAACCCATTGAGGTGGAGCCATTAGAGCCGAGGGCCTCCGAAACCTGACGGATAGCGTAAGGGAAGTCATTCCGTTCCGGAACCACCGGCAACAAGGCCCGCTCCGCTAGCGCGCCATGGCCGATCTCGCGACGCTTCGGCGAACCAACCCGACCAGTTTCACCAGTCGAGTAGGGCGGGAAGTTGTAGTTGTGCATATAGCGCTTGGTCGTCTCGGGAGCCAGGGTGTCGAGCTTCTGCTCCATATCGAGCATGTTCAGCGTCGAGACACCCAAGATCTGGGTCTCACCGCGCATGAACAAGGCTGAACCATGGACCCGCGGAATGACGCCGACCTGAATCGACAGTTCGCGAATATCCTTCGGCCCGCGACCATCAAGGCGAATCTCTTCGGTCAGGGTCTTGTGACGGACGAGCGCCTTGGTGAGCCCCCGGTAAGCACCGGTGATCTCCTTGTCGCGCTCCGGGAACTGGGCATCGAGTTCGCTGTGGATTTCCGCCAACAGCTCTTCGGTTGCCGTTTCCCGCTCTTGCTTACCAACAATGGCGTTAACGGCTTTGAGACGGGCCGTCGCGGCCGCTTCGACGGCAGCGTAAACATCGTCTTCGCAATCGAGGAAGACTGGGAAGACCTTGGTGTCCTTGGGGAACTGGCTCGCCAACTCGACCTGGGCATCGCACAGCGCCTTCAGGAAGGGCTTGGCGGCCTCTAGGCCTTGGGCGACGACCTCTTCGGTGGGAGCCGTCCGCCCGCCCCGAACCAGTTCGTAGGTGTCGGCAGTGGCTTCGGCTTCGACCATCATGATCGCGACATCACCATCGGGCAGGACCCGCCCGGCGACCGCCATATCGAAGACCGCATCCTTGGTCTGCTCGATGGTTGGGAAGGCCACCCACTGATCCTTGATCAGGGCGATCCGCAACCCGCCGACCGGGCCCGAGAATGGCAGGCCAGCCAGGGTGGTGGAGATTGAGCCAGCATTGATCGCCAGCGTGTCGTAGACGACATTGGGGTTGAGGGCGAGCACGGTGATGACGACCTGAACCTCATTACGCAAACCCTTGGTAAAGCAAGGGCGCAAGGGGCGGTCAACCAGACGGGCCGCCAGAATAGCGGACTCCGGCGGACGGCCTTCGCGACGGAAGAAGGAGCCGGGAATCTTGCCCGCGGCGTACATCCGCTCTTCGACGTCAACGGTCAGGGGGAAGAAATCGACGGCATCACGGGGGTTGTTGGAGGCGGTGGTCGCCGACAGCAACATCGTGTCATCATCGAGATAGACAGCGGCGGAGCCAGCGGCCTGCTGGGCGAGTAGTCCCGCCTCAAAACGGACGACGTGGCGCCCAAAGGCCCCATTGTCAAGAATTGCCTCAGTAAAGCGAAGGTTTGGACCCTTCATATTTTTCCTTTCGGGTACGCATACGCACACACCGGTGTAGGTTCTAGGTGCGCCCGAGACATCAGAGGCGGTCTTCGATCGAGACCTGCGGGGTAAACCCGAAAGTCACCACCAAAGACCGTGCCCGAGGAAGCGGGGGCGTACGCAGTGTTTAATTTATGAACTTGTAGTTTTAGTAAGCATACAGGGGCGACGACTAAAAACCAGTCGTCGGGTCATTTCCGTGTCGGAGTTCCTGGTAGAACTTGGCTCAACGGCGCAGTCCCAGGCGAGCGATTAGCTCGCGGTAATGCTCAACGTCACGCTTAGCAACGTAGTTCAGCAGCCGACGGCGCTGACCGACCATCAACATCAACCCACGGTGGGAGTGGTGATCGCCTTTGTGAACCTTGAGGTGCTCGGTTAGATGGGCAATCCGCTTGCTCAGAATGGCAATCTGCACGTCGGCTGACCCGGTGTCACCTTCGTGGGTTGCATACTCTTCGATAATCTTCGTCTTCATCGCAGCATCCATGTGCCACTCCTCTTCCATCGTTGCGCGATGCCTACCCCTTATGGGCAAGCGCTCTTAGTTCGCGGCCGTTATACGGCGCCGTAATCTTAGCATGCCCACCCTTGCGCTAAGAAAACCGGGAGCTAAGACTGGGCCCGCAGATGGCGGCGGTGGAAGAGCCAGGCGCCGAGAGTGAAGTAAATAATCGAGGTGACAGTGAGCATGAGGATCTCGTAGCCGAGGTTGGTAGAGCCGAAGGTGCAGATCTTGGATACGGCGTTGACACCATGGCGAATCGGCAGGAAATCTAGCAGGTTGATCGCTTGGTTACCGACCGTAAATAGGGTGACGCCGCGAACGGGGAAGACGGTTCCGGATAGGAAGACGAAGAAAGCGAACGGGAAGTTAGCGAGCAAGAAGGCTTGGACGGGCGTACGGGTGAAGGCGGCGACCACCATACCGATGCCGATCACCGACAGCGAGGTGAGGATCCAGATCGGGATCAGGGGCCAAATTGGCCCAACCGAGGTGAAACCGAGTGCCAAAGCGGTGGCTAAGGAGAGGATCCCGGCTAGCAGGGCGACGAGAACCTGGGCGGCGGTGATCCCGCCAAGCAGTTCGCCAACCCTGAGGCGGGTCAAAGACAGCCGGGAAAGCGTGCGGGTCTCGACCTCGGCGACCGTCATCATCGCGGCCGCGAACATTACCATGCCGATCCCGAAGAATAGTAACCCGGGCACGAAATACTCAAACTCACTGCGGGCCGCTCCCCCACCAATCGGCAGTTCCACGAGCGCCATCGGCGAGGTCCGCCCGGTGGCATCTTGGATATAGCGCTCCAAGGCGTCCACAATCAGGATCGCTGTGACCGGATAGTACGGATTGGCCAAGTCACCGCCGATCACCACTTCCACCCGAGCTTCGGCGTTCGTCCGAGCCTGGTCAAGTTGGATCGTAAAGTCGGGCCCGAACTCGACGTAGGCAATCGCCCGGTGATCGGCAATCAGGGCTTCCGCCTGAGTTCGGGAGTCCACAAACCGCAGGTCGAGCAGCGCCTGGCCGGTCTCGTAGGTCTGGGCCTCCAAGGCGGCGATCCCCTGGGCACCGCCTGACCCCTGGTCAGTGTTCACGACGATAACCTCGTAGATCGCGGACTGGCCCGAAGGGTAGAAAGCGGACATCAGAAGAACAAAGAATGGCCCAAAGACGATAACGGCGAGCGGGATGAGCGGGTTTCGGA
>JAIRKB010000123.1 GCA_031260385.1 Propionibacteriaceae bacterium
CGCGGACCTGTTAACAATTGTTCAGGCCTTCAATATCGCGGTGGATCTCGACCGAATCAAGAACAAAGAGTTTCTCTGCCGCTATGCCCGGGCCAGTGGTCAAATCCCCGTCGCCTTCGATGACATTATCCGGCTCGCCATGTTCGTACTGACTGATTCGGCGCTACTCATAAAATCCCAGAAACTGTATCAGCAGCTAAAAGCTCTATCGGTTCCAGGAAGTATTGTGACGGTGGACATTAAGAAGCGGATGGTCCAGGCGACCCAGATCCTTCTCCAGGCGTACGAAACTCAGCCCGCAATCTTCTACGCCAACGCGCAACGCTATCGGAAGTTCCT
Organism: Propionibacteriaceae bacterium; assembly: GCA_031260385.1. Taxonomy (GTDB): domain Bacteria; phylum Actinomycetota; class Actinomycetes; order Propionibacteriales; family Propionibacteriaceae; genus WQYJ01. The sequence continues at coordinate 340 of JAIRKB010000123.1, forward strand.
GATCTTGCTGAAGAAGGCTTACTGTGCGGTTGTCCGCAACCCAGTAAAGGCGGCGGCCTGCGCCACCACTATCAATCGAATCTTGCGGAAAACCAAGCAGTCGTACGTTGGCTTGACCACACCAGTCATCAATCGAGTCTTCGATGGTACGACCACAACCGAGGCGGAAATCGCCGCGCTGATGAGCCGCGCTAACACCTTCCAAGTCGTCAAGCTCTTCAACGCCAGTCGGGAACGCCAAGCGATGTGGCAAATCGCCTGTCGGGCGGGCGGAGATCACTTAGAAGCGACTGCCTATCGTACTTCCAACAATGTCTATCGAATTCGCAATGGTTCGGCCTACATCAAATCCGACGGCGTTTCCACTGGTGACTACCGCAACGCCACCTGGGTCGAGACCTATGCCCGACAAGAGTTGATCACCAGACTGCGGCCTTCGCTAGCGAACACGGCTTTGCTGCTGCCCGACGACATCGATTTCGCCTTGCCGACGAGCGCGAAGTCCTTACTCGGCAACGTACCACTTTTCACCACCGTGCTGGCCAGAGCAGACGTCACCATTGGGATCGCCTGGGAGGACAATGTTGACCTCGATCTACATGCCATTTCGGTTGGCGAGCACTACGGTTGGAACGGCCAATATGGAAACCAGAAGGGCAACCCGGTGGTTTATTCCGGTGACATGACCGGAACCAACAAACTAGGTTTCGCCGCCGAACACTTCCGCATCAAGCGCTCGCTCGCCAGCCCGATTCTGCTCAGTGTCACTGCCTACTCACTAAACGGCTTGGTCGAAGCGCCCTTCCAGTTCGTCGTCAGCCAGCGGTCATCCAGCTGCGATAAGAACGCGTCATCGATTATTGACGTTTTCTCTGACATCATTCTGACCGCCCAATCCAGCCTACGAAGCGGCGAAACCCGGACCTACGTAATGGTCGAGCCAACTAAGGATGGGCTCTTGATCACCTTCGCCAATCTTGGCGGAACCTCCGGCCGCATCACTCCCAGCGTCGACCTGCAGCGTACGGCTCTCAGTGTCGTTCACCGCAAGGTCCACACTGCCCTCAAATTACGCGAGCTAGCTGATCTTCTAGATTTAGCGATCATTACGGACACAGAAGACACGGGGCCCGACACGGTCATCGACTTCTCCCCCAGCTCGCTCACCCAGTCGACCTTCGTCGACCTGTTAACCTGACCATTCATGGTAGTATGATCACTGCCGACACAGGCAGTTCCTATTGCTAGAAGTTTACTGCCCGTCGGCACTTCAGTTTCTGCCTGCCGCGATTAACGCTCGGACCCGGAGCGGGCCGAGTAGTGACTGGCTTCATGCGCCTACAACCGGAATCTCGCTCCATATTCTCTTGCAAATCAGGCGCTCCTCACCTGGTAGCCGCCTGGCACCTGCTCGACGCGGACGCGCGGGCCGTCTTCCGCTCCCAGTTAGGCGTCACGGAGGTCGAGTGGCACCGTGGTGCAGCCTGGGCGTTCGAAGAGGCACCCGGGTTGGTGTGGTACTACCTGAGCTCGAACCCGACGATGAGCGCGCTCGGTCGCAGCACCCTCGCACGCCTACTCGACGAGCCGACGGGCTAGGCAAGCAAGGTCGCAAATACTATTTGGACAGTCCCCATTGGTCGTCCCCACTGGTGGTGGCTTGCCATGTCGAAAAGCGACGATTTGCGCCCACCAGCCGGGTTTGCGTGAGCGTAGAATGATGCTGTGCGAGTCGGGATGGTAATAACCAAGGCGTTTCGGGTTACATCAGCGGCGCTGATTGGCCCTGATGCCACACGAGGCGAACTAGCTCTCGCTTGGACCGCATCAGTGATCGCTGCCGCCATCCAAGCGGTGGTGGCAGTCGCCCTGGGCTGGTCGGCACTCCAGACAATCGTCGCTGTTGTATTCGCTTTCGACATCGGCGGCGGCGTAGCCGTCAACTCGACCAAATCCGGAGCAGCGTGGTGGCACCGGCCTGCGCTCAGCACCCGGGTGCAGGTGGCTTTTTACCTGATTCATCTGCACCCATTCGTCATCGCCTGGTTGTGGCCGTCCTACAGTTTCATAGCAGCGGGCGGTGTCTATGCTTTTATGCTGATCTCGACGCTCTTGGTCAGTCTGACACCCCAGCACCTCCAACGTCCCCTCGGGCTAACGCTAGCAAGCGGCGGCATCGTGCTCGGACTAACCGTACTCACCATGCCCCCCGGCCTAAGCTGGCTGCCCGCCCTGTACTTCCTAAAGCTCATCGCCGGTCATGCCGTTCATCCACAGCCCAAGGGGACAGACAAGAATGGTTCCCATTCGAGTATGTGAAAAAGCTAGTTAAGAAACTGAGCGTTGCAAACACTGGGAAAGAGTAAAAGGGTCAACACCAAGCTAACAACACACGCCAAACGGACTGCCCCCGTGACACCTCTCGTCTTGCACCCCATTGCCCCTCTGGGGTAAAGGGGTTAAACTGAATGTATGTCAACGCTTGCCGAACCCCGACCAGTAAGAACCGACGCAAGAGGCCGCTTGTCCCTTGGCGAACCCGACGCCGAGTTCCTGCTCTGGCAGCACCCCGACGGCGCAATCGTACTCGAACCAGCTGTCACAATCAGTAAGGTCGAAGCAGCACTGCTCGCCAATGAGGATCTCCAGCAACGCGTCACCAGGGCACATCAAGGTATCGGGCTAGTTCGCCGCTCCAGTGGGCGCCGTGGCTGAGCCGCTGTACGACCCGGAGGTCAATGCCTGGCTGGACACGCTCGCAGATACCAATCCTGCACTACTAACGCGAATCGAAGACCAAATCGACCTGCTCCGCGCCGAACCTATTCCACCCACCGCCCGCCGTCGACAGTTTCGAACCCGTGACGGTGGCTTCTGTTATGTAATCCCGTTCGAATTTGAGCGACACTCCTGGCTACTAGTTTGGGTCCAGACACCCAGCGGTGAAGCCGCGATCGTCGGCATCAACCCCACAGATACTCTTTAGCGACCTACGAGCAGACAGACAGTGGGAAGTAATAAGCGTCGTGGACTAAGGGAGACTATAGGTGTGAGATTTAATGTACGATACGCGATAGCCTTTCTTGGCATACTGGGTGTCGAAATATTGATTGGCGTCTTCGCGGCCAGCGTCGTTATTCGAGGGTTCCTTGGCGATGTCTTGGTGATTGTGCTGCTGTATTGCCTGATAAAAACCTTCATCCGCCACAAACTCAGATGGTTGTGGCTCTACCTGTTCGGGTTCGCTGTCCTGGTGGAGATCGCCCAACTCTTTCAGATCGCTGATTGGTTAGGGATTAACAATCCCTTGCTCCGCACAGTCCTTGGTGCCACCTTCGACCTTTGGGACATCGTCGCCTACGGCGTCGGCAGTCTTACCATCCTGAGCTTTGAGGTCATTACCCGGAGGTGCTCCACCCAAGAACCACCCGAGGCCGAGCCACGCGCTTAACGTGCCAAACGGCCGTCCCCATGGCACAAACGCCATGGCACAAACGGAGCGTCCCCATGGCACGGCTGGGTGAGACTTCTGGTGGTGCAATGCGAAAGATCCCGAACTCGTCTATCAGGTGAAGTCTTCTGAACCACAAGTGTCCCCCGGTTCCTGTAGGTTACAGTGTTTAGGGGTACGTCAGCGACCCTGCGGTTGGTACGCTTGGTTGATGGATTATCGACAACTGGGGTACTGGGGGCTTGGTTAGCTTCACTATCAGGTAGCTAGAGCTTGGGAGTAGCTCCAGGCCGTACCGGAGAGTTCCACGGGGATGCTAGCGGTCAACTAAGGAGGATCATGTCCGAGCACACAGTCTACGACCAACCACCCGATCAGGCAGGGAAAGAACCATTCTTCTCGGCCACCCACAGCGGACCACCGCCCCTCGGGCCTAGCGGACAACGCATCCTGTATAACAAATCGATTGGTAGCTCGGTGCACATTGAAGCCAGTCATACGGCGCAATCGGCAGCAGCAAGGCTCTTGTACAAGGTGAATTTCTTCGGAGTGACTGCCGTGATGGTCATAGGCGTAGGCATCACAATATGGCTAATGGGAACCGAGCGAGCGGGCTGGGGTGTAGCTTCGTTCCTAGGAACGGTGGTTCTGATCTTTCTAGATGCGCTCATCATGATCAGACTCGGCCGCCGTATTGACTATTCCGAGCGGCCGTCCCCCTAGTGGCGATGGTTTGGCTGTAGCGCTTGAGTGCGCCTTTTAATCAGATGTCAGTCAGACCCAGGCGGTCGTTTGTCAGATCCCAGAACTGGCGGATTAACTCGGAATCATAGGCTTGATCATGGGTCCTGGCCCCACGCCGGTTACTGTGGTAATACTCGTCCGAAACCCAGGTCTCCCCTGGGGTTCCAGCGGCGAAATAGGCGAGGTTAGCCCCGCCTTGAGTCGCTGAGATGAGCAGGTGTTTCAAAGGCGATTTATACACCAAGCCAATACCGCCACTGAAATCAGCAGCAAAGTTGGTCGCCACATTGCCAGGATGAAAGGCCATGGCTGCCAGCCCCCGCTGGTGATACCGCGCATGGAGCCCTCTGGCATGTAGAACATCCGCGAGCTTGCCACTCCCATAAGCGCGCATCGACTTGAAGCGATCTCTGCCATCAAAATCGGCTAAGTCGATCCGACCGAAGGCTTTCGCGGCAACGCTAGCGGTGTTGATAACCGCCGCCTGACTAGCAAGCAGCAGTTCCATCAACTCGTGAGTCAACAGGAAACCAGCCAGATAGTTAACTTGGAAGGTACGCTCGAAACCGTCCGGCGTGATCACCGGACCAGGGAAAACACCGCCTGCATTGTTGACCAGCACATCAATGTGATCAGTAGCGCCCGTAATCTCGTTCGCCAGGCGATGGACATCATCGAGTTTCTCGTAATCGGCGACGAAATATTCACTGAGATTGGCCTTGGCTGACACAGCGGCAAGTTTCGCCTCAGTACGTCCGACCAGCAGCAAGCGATGCCCCTGCTGAGCCAACTGCAGAGCCGCCTGCGCTCCAACCCCATCACTAGCACCCGTAAGCACAATTGTCTTCACAACTCACCCTCCCAAATCATGACAAGCCGTACTGGCTCGCGAATAAAGCCTACTCGCCAACGGGCATCGAACCGTAGCCTCATTTTCCCGGTACACAGCAAATATGACTGTTGACCCCATTATCAACGGTGGGTTCGTTGCGGATTAGTACCAGGGGGACGCATCTACTCTCGAGTACAGCATCGGAACCCGCGTACCGGACTAGCGGGACCGGCGGGCATATCTCCAACCCCTGTGCAACCTTTGTCACGGTTGGCAGGACACCATACCTTTCTCGGGCAAAAACTGGCTTTGACAAGCTGGTACATCGGAACCGTCCCCTTGTACCCATACCGACGGGTCCGTCGGGCCGTCATATGGTACTCTCGTCGCATGACAAAGAAGCATTTCTCACGGGCAGAGTCTCAGCAATTATGGAGGCGTTTGGCGCGGTGGTTGATGGCCACGGCGGTTGGCCTGGTCAGCAGCATCGTTGTTGTGGCTGGAGCCCCACCAGCGTCTGCGGACGAAATCCTCACCTGTCAGTTTGGCACCGGACAGGTCTTTGACGTGCAGTGGGACATAACGGGCTCGACATTGTTGGTCTCCGGCATGGACTACCCGTTCAGCAACTTCAACATGTTCGCCCCGACCCCGCCCCCGACGCGGTTCGACTCCACGACTCTCAATGAGACCGACTACTTCCAGTTTTTCGCTAGCACGACCGTGCCGGGAACCTTAGGCCTCGCTGTCTATTCCGTCGACGGCACCCTGCGCGGTGTGATCAACGAGACCGGTTCCTTCGAGGCACTCGGCGACGGCTTCCTCTTCTACAACGGATCTAGCTCTTGGGGTACGTTGCTCACGACGCAGGAGGGCTTCGTCTACGGTGACGCTGCCACTTTTGCCGTCACCAACGACGCCCCAACGGAAGCAGACGTTCTCGCCTACCAGGGTTGTAGCGCTTTCCCGATCACGGTGCCGGTGATTCTCGATGGCACACCGCCAAGCGGCACAGTCAGCCAGACGTACCCGGGCTTCACGGT
>JAIRKB010000301.1 GCA_031260385.1 Propionibacteriaceae bacterium
CCAATAACGCTCATCCTCGGAATCGGCATAGGCCACCATGAGGTATTGAAGCGGCACCAAGCCTTGAAGATAGAGCTGGTAGGACATCGGCGCATCGGTTAACCGCGCCGAAAAGTCGAACTCCGCTGGGTCATAGGCCACCGCCTCAAGACTCGGCGAGACCCACATCTCGCCCGCCAGATGCCGATCCGCTAACCAGGCTGACTGGATCTTGGGTTGCCGTGAACAAAAAATCGCCCGAAACTCCTGGGGGGACATTGGCTGCACGATCACGCCTCTCTGTTCGTTAAGCACACGGGACACGAAGGCACCCGACCACACGCCAACAACTATAGCTTGATCAGATAGCGCCAAGATAGCCCTTTTCCGCCCAACGCCCCGCTGTGCGGGACACCAATCCCCTCCCCTCCGCTAAACTGATATGATTCTGAAAGCTCTAAAGTAGGTCAGGCGAATAGGAGCGAGCCCTTGCTGACAACCTTACGTACGATCATTACGGACAACTGGGAGCACCGACGCCAAATTGGCTTCCTCGCCGTGATGGAGCTACGCAAGGCCGTCCACGGGACCTGGCTAGGTTGGCTCTGGCTGGTCTTAAAACCAATCGTTTATGTCGCCGCTTTCTGGTTTGCCCTTGAGATCGGTTTGCGCGCCGATCGCCAAACCGCCAGCAGCGTTCCTTACATCATCTGGCTGGGAACCGGAATCTTTGTTTGGCAATATATGTCGTCGATGATCACCTCCGGCTCGAATGTCTACAAGAACTACTCCTATCTGGTGACGAAGTTGCGTTTCCCGATCGCGGTGATACCAAGCTTCCATTCCCTAGGCAAACTCCTCGTTTTCGGGCTCACCCAGATCATCCTGGTGATCGCGATGCTCGTCTGGAACACCGGATTTACTATCTACCTACTGCAATGGCCACTGCTGGTGATCTTGCTTTACTTCACCTTCACGGTTTTTTCCTTGATGACCGCCCCGCTGTCGGCCCTCAGCCGGGACTTCCACAACGCCCTGACCGTACTGAACACCCCGATATTCTGGCTGTCGGGGATTATCTTCGATGTCTCGCGGATCAACATTGCTTGGATCAAGTGGGTCTTACGCTTCAACCCAGTGACCTTCTTTGCCAAAGCCTTTCGCGGTTGCCTCGGTGAGGGCTATTGGTTTTGGTCCGACCCACTGTTTTTCTTCCCCTTCTTATGCACGTTGCTGGTCATGATAATCCTGGCGCTCTGGGTGCAAACCAGGCTCAAAAAGGAGATACCTGATGTCATCTGATATCTCCGTTATCCAAACCACGGCTTCCCGCTCTTTCGTCGCGGTTCGTTTCCGCGATGTCACCAAGACCTTCCGGCTCTATCAGTCAAACAAACAACGCTTACGGGCGGCCTTCTCTCGACGCGTCGCCTACAAAACCGTCACGGCGGTCAACGATCTCAGTTTCACCATCAATCGCGGTGAATCGGTGGCACTGATCGGTCGCAATGGTGCCGGCAAGACAACCGCCCTGAAGATCATCACGGGAGTAACCACCCCTGACTCCGGCCTCGTCGAGATTCACGGCCGGGTCTCCGCCCTGCTTGGATTATCCGCAGGCTTCGATTCCCGATTAACTGGTCGCGAAAACCTCCAACTGCGGGGACGACTCTGGGGTCTCAGTTCGACGGAAATTAACGAAAAAATGGACGCGATCGTCGAGTTCGCCGAGTTAGGCTCCTATATCGATCAACCAATTCGGACCTACTCCTCCGGTATGCGGGCCCGCTTAGGTTTTGCTTTCGCCAGCTCACTCGACCCCGACATTCTGATTCTTGATGAGGTCCTCTCGGTCGGGGACCGCAGTTTTCACCGCAAAAGCCTAGCCAAGATGAAAGAGATCCTGGCGAAACATAACCTGACTTTGCTCTTCGTCACCCATTCCTTTAGCTCCGCAAAACAGTTCTGTGAACGCGGCATCGTCATTGATGCTGGCACCCTCCTCTTCGATGGCCCAATCGAGGAGGCGATCGCTTTTTACGAGGAAATGACCGACTAAGCTCCGCCGGTAGCTTAACCAATATCTGTATATTACAATAGGGGAATCGGCATTGTCGCTGGGCAAGAGAAGGCGGAGAATTTATGTCCAACAAGATGCACGCTCCTACGGTGGCGCTCGTTTTCGCAGGCGGGGTTGGCACCCGAATGGACCGTGGGGACGACCTACCAAAGCAGTTTATTGAGGTCGGGGGATCTCCAATTCTGGTTCACACCTTGCGTCGCTTCCAGGAATGCCCTGATGTCGATTTGGTCTATCTGGTGGTGCCAACTAGCTGGATTGACCACACGATTAAGTTGGTCACCGGCTATCGACTTAGCAAGGTGGCAGCCGTCGTTCGAGGGGGAGACACCGCTTTAGAGTCGGTCTACAACGGCCTTGAAAGAATCGTTGCTGATGACCTGCCCGAGAACGCCATCGTGCTCGTTCATGATGGGGTGAGACCAATCATCAACAACCAGCTCATCTGCGCCAATATCGACACCACCCGACAAGAGGGCAACGCCATCACCTGCATTCCGGCCTTCGAGACGATCGCCTTACGAGCCAGCACCTGCGATGTGGTGGACTCCGTTGTCAACCGCCAAAGCGCGGTCGTTCTGCAAGCCCCGCAGACCTTTTTTCTCGCCGACGTCTTTGAAACCAACCTGCGCGCCCACCAAGATGGTGTGATGAGTGGCTTCGTTGATCAAGCTGACATGCAGTCCTATTACGGCAAGCCCCTCCATCTGGTTGAAGGGTTTCGCGGCAATGTCAAGATCACCATCCCCGATGATGTGCGCTACTTCTCGTACCTAATCGAAACTGGCGCTTACGCTCAAGTCATTACCGACCAGCCAGATCGGGCAAGAGTGTTATGAGCGACCTTATCCGCCAAGACGGCCAGACAATCGCCCAATCTTGGACCGGTGATCTTTTGGAACTCGACGATGCCGTGATCGCCGTCTCTGGTGCCTCCGGTTTGATCGGTCGCCACATCGTTTCGCTGTTACTGGCTCTTAGTGAGATGTACGGAACCAAGACCACGGTAATCGCCCTTGGGCGCCGCCTAGACACTCTCCAGTCGGTTTTCACGCCTTGGCTCCCTGACCAGCGCTTCCAACTTAGGCAGGCCAATCCGAGTGAGGGTGAGTCCTGGCCACCCGAGGCGACTCACCTGATCCAGGCCGCTAGTCCAGCGACACCCGGGGTGTTTGCGACCGATCCGGTTGGTGTCATTCGGGCCAACGTCCTAGGCATGTTGAGCGCTCTCGACTGCGCGGCAGCCAATGGCAGTTACCTATCCTTCATTTCG
>JAIRKB010000119.1 GCA_031260385.1 Propionibacteriaceae bacterium
TGGTAGTCCGCGAAAGTGTAGTCGCTCTCAACGATAAGATTTAGAAACTTGGCGTACGCATCGTACGTAAAGTCAGTGATTGACATTAGTGGACCGACCTTTGATCTATCAGGCGATTCGAGACGGCTCGAATTATACCAGGCGGGCGAGTGCCCGGTCCTGGTAAGGTTAAACGTCTTTTGAGGCTAACTTAAGAAGAAAGGAACCTCGTGCGCGTTGTATCCGTCGTTGGAGCACGACCCCAGTTCGTTAAGCTAGCGCCGATCGCGGAGGCGTTCGCTCGAGCGGGAGTTGATCACAAGATCATTCACACCGGGCAACACTACGACCCGCTGCTATCCGATGTCTTTTTCTCTGAGCTGTCAATTCCGGCTCCCGACGTCCATCTTGGGGTCGGTTCTGGCACCCACGGTGTCCAAACCGGTGCGATACTGGCAGCACTCGACACTGTATTGCCGTCTCTTTCCCCCGATTGGGTTCTCGTCTATGGCGACACTAACTCAACCCTCGCTGCGGCCGTAGCCGCCGCGAAACTACACTTACCGCTAGCCCACCTTGAGGCTGGCTTGCGCTCGTTTAACCGCATTCTGCCCGAGGAGCACAACCGGGTTCTCACCGACCATGCCGCTGACCTACTCCTGGCTCCAACCGACGATGCCGCCCGTCACTTAGCGAACGAGGGCCTCCGCGACCGTACGGTCGTCGTTGGTGACGTGATGACCGATATCTTGCTGAAGGTCCGGGATTCGGTTCTAGACCGCACTGACTTTCCGACAACCGCTTTCGGGTTGGAGGAAAACGAGCCCTACAGCATCGCTACCATTCATCGAGGTGAGAACACCGACCATTCTGACCGTCTTGAAGCGATCTTGGGCGCCTTGGCTCGGGTCAACCACAAAGTGATTCTGCTGGCGCATCCCCGCCTCAAAGCCTGGGCGACCCAGTTCAATCTTCCCCTCACCCAAGGGAACCTTATCGGCCATGATCCCCTGTCCTACGCGGACCTAGTCTGTGCGGTTGTCAATGCTCAATCGGTCATCACTGATTCTGGTGGACTGCAAAAAGAAGCCTTCCTACTTAGAGTCCCCTGCACGACGGTTCGCGCGGAGACTGAATGGGAGGAAACCCTGCGCCTAGGCTGGAATGTGCTTGTTGAGCCTGGTGATCCCATTGTGGAAGCCGTCGGGCGACCGCGCCCGTCACCGACCACTGCTACGCCATATGGTGACGGACATGCCGCTGACCGGGTGGCGACGGTGCTAGCAAACCGACGGCTTAACTAGCAGTCTTGCTGATCACCTTGGCTGGAACCCCGACTAGAACACAGTTCCCCTCGGGATAGCTCTTTGTCACAACGGCGTTGGCGCCGACGATCGTCCGGTCCCCCAACACCACCCCAGGCATGATCACGGCGTTGGCACCGAGCCAGCATTTCTCGCCCAGAACAATGTCTTGCGACGGCAAGTGCCGATCGAGGTCTGATGGGTCATGGTTGGTCGTAATTAGCGCACAACCCTGAGCGATATAGGTTCCGTGGCCAAGCGTTATCTTCCCGGTTGACCAGCACTGGAAATACACATTGCCTTGGAAGTTATTGAGATCATCGGGATGAAACTCAATGTTGGCGGGGTTAATCCCCAAAACACCACCGATCGGCCAAGGGATTCCCCGCCCTTTCGCGGTAAACAGCTTTGCAAACATTCCGTTATAAACCCAGCGCCACCCAGGGGACCAGATGTGCGTAAAATGCCTTGTCCGGAAGTACTTCGAGGCGTAGGCCAGCCGTCCAAAAGTGTTAGCTAGGGCCCAGACCCAGAGGTAGTCAATGCCGAGGAACAGGAAAACCAAGGGATTCTTACGCAGTAAGGCCAACATCGATCGGGAACTAGAAGTCGAGCCTTCGTCACTCATTATGATATCCCTTCATGGTACTCGTGCCCGCCTGGGTTGGGCTATTACAGGTCAATGCTAGAGCACTAGGCCGATGCCGAGGGCCAAGCGGAAGTGACTCGTCCAAAGTGGATCACCATACACACGCCAGTAGGGACTGCGAGATTGAGTTGGTAGAGTAGGTCTGCTAGAAAGTGGGGATCTTGAGCAGCCCAAACCAAAGCGTCCTCGTGCTATTGACCAATCTCTACCCCTATGCCCGCGGTGAGGAGTTCATTGAGATTGAGATCGCCTATCTCGCCGAGGCTTTCGACCAGATCATTATCATCCCAACTGCGAGCACCAAAGACTCCGTTATCACCCGCCTGTTGCCACCGAAAGCCCTCCTCCTCGCCGACGACGGTCCGGCCTCACGTCGAAGGTTTAGCCTGCGCCACCCCATGGTCGCCATCGGGGCTCTACTTCGGAGCCTACGCCACTTCCCCAGCCTGAGACACTGCCTCGAAGACTTCAAGTTTGATCTCACCGCTAGCCGGTTGGTAAACCGCCTGGCGCCCCAGCTCACTGCCTTGCTCGAAGAACCTCCAACGGTGGTCTTCTACGGTTATTGGATGCAGATACCAGCCCGCGTGGCCCTAGCCCTTCGAAGCCGCCTCGGCCTTTATCAATCGCCAGTAATCGCCCGGGCCCACCGCTATGACCTGTATCAAGAAGCCAACCCCACCAACTATCTCCCTCAGCGCAAACGGCTCTTGAAAGGGCTGACGCGAGTTTACTCAGTGTCCAAGGATGGTCAGGACTATCTTCGGAATCGCTATCCCTCGTACGCGCCAAAGATCGATCTCGCCCACCTCGGCGTCGAAGCCGCCACCAACCCTGCCAACCCGACTCAGGCGACCCAGTTAGTCCTGTCCTGTTCCTATATCACGCCGATTAAACGCCTCCCACTGCTGATTGAAGCGTTGGCACTGTTGCAGCGCCGTGGTCGATCTGTGCGCTGGGCGCACTTGGGTTGCGGTGGCCCCGGTGATGCCTATGCCACCCAAGTCATTACTCAAGCCAAGGCCCAACTGGCACCAGACTCCTACACCTTCACTGGGAACTTGACTAATGCGGCCGTCCGCACCTGGTTGGCGGATCATCCCGCGACAGTCTTTGTTAACGTGTCGGAGTCGGAAGGCGCGCCAGTCGCCATCATGGAGGCTCTCGCCCAAGGCCTACCGATCGTCGTTACCGACGTTGGTGGCAATAGAGAACTGGTCGACCTCGAAGGCGGCATGTTCGACGGACTCCTCAACGCCTCCCCTACCCCACACGAGATTTCGGACCGGATCGACTACCTGTTATCGATTGACGAAGCCAGCTATCGTCGTTGGGTTGAGGCAAGCCTCGCCCACTGGTGTAAGGAGTGGTCAAGTGCGATCAATTTTCGCCGGTTCAGCACCCAGTTAGCAGCGTTCAGCCCGGATTCTTGATATAGGTCACGACGCCATCCATAACTCGATCCATCCCAATATGAGATTCGGCGTAGGCTCGAATCCGAGCAATCAGGTCTTCTTGCGACTCCCGGCTGTAGAGGCGATCGTGGAAGTCGATAATCGATTGAATGTCGATTGAGGAGTCGTCGCGGGGAACCTTTAGGCAAAAATCGACTGGATCCACCAAGAAGGTATCGATATCGTTTCCGGTGATAAAAGGAATCCCTCGAGCAAGGTATTCCCGACTCTTTAGAGTCGAAGAGACCGTGAGACCAACCCGATGAAACCCCAAGGACTCGACTCCTAGCGAGCTCAAGGAGTAGAGCTCGCTTAGCTCAGCGGCCGTCCGGTAGCCGTGGAAGATGATGCGATCATCCAAGTTGGCGACCTTGGATTGGTTGATCAACCCCGGCAGGCCCTCGCCGTCCCCAACAATATGTAAGACCACTTTTCGGTCTGGACGGCCTTCGTAGTATTTGATGACGCCGGCGACTAAGCGATCTAGGCCGTGCCAACGTTCAAAATGAGCGACCATGATGATGTTTATCTCTTCAACCGAGGGCGCGGGCTGCTTCGCCGAGATCAGGTTGAGGTCTACACCATTGAGAATTTGAATGGCCTTCGTCCCAAATATCATCTTGTCAGACGTCAAACTAGTAACGCGATCAATGTATCGCCCGGCGACCGCCCGATTTGCGCGATCCTTAACCAACGAGGGATACCTCAGCAGGGTCTTCATCTCGCCGTCATAAGGATAGGTCGGTATCTCGAGTATGACTTTCAGGCTCGGATTGAGGCGCTTAGCAGCCTTAATGAACCGGAAAAGATCCTTGCTGATAAACCTTGGCCGACGAATATAGAGGCAGGAGTAAGGGGCCATTTCCTCTGGGTCTGGCCAGCCGACCCCGTCGCCTACGAACGGCAGACAGGTTATGACTCTTGACCAGACCGTTTCGGGGGTAGTTAGTTGGCGGTGCTCGCACGGCAATCCAGCCTTGTTGAAGGCTTCAATTTGGGCAGATATTTTCTTGTCAACCCCAGTTTTCGCCCCAGTCGAGTCCGGGTCACTCGAGGACAGGTAGCACACCCGAGTCGAACCGGGTTGATTCTGCGCCATTCAAGTCTCCTCATTGGCTCACCTGCAACAAACATCAAGACTATACCGCAGATCGCCAATTTGAAGCCCGCTTATCGTGTCTCCCAGCGCGGCCGCCTTCGTCTATGGATGGAAAAGCAGCCAGTCGCTTACCGGTCAAGCTCCAGATACCGCGTCGACGCCAGGAAACTGAGCGCCAAGATCTTGTCCCAGACGGCACCTTCCTGGTAGAGGTTGGCACAGTCTTCCCGCAACAGCTTGCTTGACTGAACGGTGTCAATGTGGTTATGGAAATAGCCGTCCATTACGGACTTTAAACGATCGTTGGTGTCGTACCAGCGCTGGAATGGATTCATGCCCTGCCGAAAACCAAGGATCCCTCTGGCTCTCCATACCAAGCTACTGGGCAGTGAAAGGAGCGGGGTTCCCACGCCGAAGAAGTTAATGCGTGGATCGTTATGGATCGCGACGCCATTGCGGGGATAGCGCGCCGCTGCCGGGAAGTCTGACTTAACCCACTGGTAATAAATGCGATGATCCAAACGATCCCTCAGCGGCAGTGACATTGCGAAATTGAAGAAATCAATATCCATGAAAGGTGACATTGAGTAGGCATAACGCCGAAAAGCCATTTGAACAGTCAGATTAATGAGGTTTAGCCCGCGGTTGTAGAACATTCCCAACTCGTAGTCAACCGGATCAACGGTGATGCGCTCCGCCAACCGATGGACGAGTTTCTGGGAAGACGCGCCATTTCCTAACACATATGACGTCCGCTGATAGGGATTTTTTGCCCTCACATAGTAGCTAACCAACACGCCGTCGCCTAAGGTTCCCGTATGGACAACCCCCATCCGCGTGGTGTCAATCCGGCGCAGGAACCCGTCAGTCTGAGCGCCTAGGGCATAAAAGTGAGAACCCTCGGTTACGGCCGCTCCTCGGTCAATATCGTGTAACTCTTCGGCGGAGTCCAAGGCTTTGAACAGCCAGTTGCACCCCCAGTCACTGGCAATTTCCATTGGTCGCAGGCAGTCTTCTTCCCCAGACTGGCAATAGGTGAAGGCATTAATTGGAGCGTACCCAAGTTCTTTCAAACCCAGAACCGTCATTCGGGAATCCAGCCCCGCACTAAGGGGTGCGTACTGCTCGTACCCTCCCTCAAGGTTCTTGTCGGCTTGTAATGCCACCGCCTTGGTGAATAGCTCGGTCAACTTGGGAATGGCCTCGTTGGCGGTGATGTCCTGCTCATCAGCCTTAACCTGGAAGTAGGCGCTAGCGTGAGCCCCTTGCGCGTCCACCTCAAGACAATGCCCCGGCAGCAGGCGGTGTACCCCGTCAACCAGGGTGTAGTCAGCGTACATATGGCCTAAGGACAGCAGACAGTAGGCCCCGGTGGCAGACACCTCCGCATGCCAACCGCGGAATCGAAAGTATTCCGTTATCCACTTCATCTGCGAAGCGAAAACCAGCACCCCATTTCGTTGGGCATAAAAAATGGGCTCACTGCCAAAGTGATCGGTAAATAATGTCAGCTTCTGGGTCGGCTCCGAGAAGATCGCCCCCGCAAAGTTACCCCGCAGATCACCAAAAAATGACGCTCCCCGCTTGGCATATTGGCCAGCCACCACCGAGGACCAACTCTCGTTAGGCTGGGCCTTCGCCAGGGCAGTACGATTGAGGACCACCCCCCACAGCGCCGTCACCCACCCCGCAGATCGGGTAAAACACTGATCATCAGCAAACTTGAGCGCCGCAGTCCGCCATATAACCGCCCGGATGCCAAGCCCATCCGAAGACACCTGCTCACTAAGCGCACCCGTGGCGTCACGAAATTGAACCGAGTTACCCAGGTCCTCTGACGACCCGTACACTCCAAAAAGTCCCAGCATGGGCACCAACCTTCTTCACGATCCTGAGCTCAGTCCCACTCACCACATACTGGCGTCCAACTAGCACTCAATACAACGGCTAACCCGGGGATTCTGCACCGCGCCGGTCAAGCAAACCAACGACCGGCGTATACTCTTCCTGGCATAGTCTACTGGCAAGAGCCAATCACGGAAGGACTCCAGATTAGCAACCCAAAGGTTCCAACGAAACGGGGAGGATAGTGAAGCGACTACGCGAGATTTTTCGCAGCTCTCCGGTGTTGCGCCATATTCTCACCTTGGTGAGCGGAACCGTCGTAGCGCAGGTCTTTGCTCTTATCCTTCAAGTTCCGCTTATGCGCTTGTACACCCCTCAAGCCTTTGGCGTCCTGGCGATCTACGCCTCAATCACGGGAATTATCTCCGCGATCGCTGCCTTACGGTATGACATGACCATCATGCTCCCCGAGGACGATCTGACGGCCCGGGTAGTTCGGAATCTCGCCTCCCGCTCGATTATCGTGGTCGCCATTGCCACGGGCATCGCTGGCTGGATCGCCGGTGGGTGGTTTGCCGATTACTATGATGCACCGCAGCTTCGTTGGTGGCTACCGATTGGTGGTTTGACCGTCTTCCTGGCGGCGGAGACCACTACCCGCCAATACTGGCTCAATCGACATCAAGCCTATAAACCGATCGCCGTTAACCGAGCGCTCCAGACCCTCGCTATCGGGGTTTTCCAGTTGCTCCTCATCTTGCTCCTACCGACGGTGATGGGCTGGCTTCGTCCTGCGAATCCGGTTTGCGCTGCCGGCACCGCCGTGCCGGGGTATCTAGGTCTCATTATCGGCGGGGTTTTCGGTCTCGGTTTCGCTTATGGCTGGATTGTCCGGAACACCCGTGACCTGCACGGTCCCCTGGCTCCCGAGGCACCGACAATGTGGCAAATGGCTAATCGCTACCGGAAGATGCCACTGATCAATGGCCCGAACACCCTTGTCGACGCCATTCGTCTCAACGGAATTCCCCTGATCATTGCCGTGATCGCCACTGTTGACAGCGTTGGACAATACAACCGAGCTTTCCTAATCGCCCATGCCCCAGCGATGCTCATCCAAGGGGCTATCTCACAGGTCTTCTTTCAACGTCTTGCCGTCACGAAGCCGGGCGAGATGGGACCGCTAGTCGCCAAGACCCTGCGTGGTTTGGCTCTCCTCAGTGTGCCAACCTTTGCGCTCTTCGCCATGGTCGCGCCCTGGCTCGTACCATTCATTTTCGGCGAAGCGTGGGTGGAAGCCGGCTGGATCACCGCCGCGCTCACCCCCTGGATCGCCGCTGGCATCCTGGCTTCACCAGTCTCCACCGTCTTCGTGGTGACCGAAACCCAGCAGAAGATGCTCGCCTTTGGAGTGGTCTATTGCATAGTCTCGCTCTCAGTGCTGTTCTTTAGCCCGTTCTCGTTTATGACGACAGTCTGGCTGCTCAGCGCCACCAACGCCCTGATGCTGTGTATCATGCTGGTCATAGCATGGCGGGTGGTCCGCGCCTATGACAGGAGGGCTGATGCAGCAAGCAGTGAGTAAGCCGACTCGTCTACTGCTCTACGTTCACTTCAACCGCTTTGACCGGGTTGAAGACTATGTGGTCTATCAGCTTCAGCAGTTGAAGCCGTTGTTTGATACCGTCGTGGTGATTTCCAATAGCCCGGTCTCCCCCGCTGATCGAGAGCGGTTTGATGGGTTGTCCGACCACTTCCTGCAGCGGGAGAATATCGGTTTTGATTTCGCCGCCTGGCGCGATGGGCTCAATCTGCTCGGCTGGGACGAGATCGTAGGCTTTGACGAGCTGACGATCATGAATGACACCTGTTTTGGACCGCTCCACGATTTTTCGAGACTTTACGACGAGATGCAGTCGAGAAATGTCGACTTTTGGGGGATTACGACCAATGTCGGGCTCTTTGATCTGATCACCGACACCGCTGGCCGCCATGTGGAGGCACCAGAGCATATCCAGAGTTACTACGTGACCTTTAATCAAGCGGTTGTCCGGTCGGCGGCGTTCAAGCAATTCTGGACTTCCGTTAAAGACCACCGTACGGTTTCCGATGCGATCAACGACTCCGAGATCCGCTTGACCGCCTGGCTCGTCCAGCATGGCTTCACCTTTGCGGCCTATCATGACGCGGCCAAGTATTGGGGTAAGGCGATGCTGAACCGCTACGAGGTGGACGTCACCGACTACCGCGCTGGCGATATGACGAAATACAACCCTGGTTATGCCTGTGTGCGACCACTGTGGTTGCTGGAGACCAATCAGGACTACCCCTTCATCAAGACGAAGGCTCTCTCGATGGTGACCGAGCAGGTCGAAGGCTTGCGTCAGTGGGTGATCAACCAGACCTCGTACCCTATCGAACTGATCGACAATTACCTCGTGACCAGGTTCCATGCCCTGACCGAGCAGAAGGACGCCCGGATGTTGGCGGCGATCAACTCGCGGTCTTTTCGGGTCGGACATTTCGTCACAGCCCCCTACCGCTTCGCCCGATTTGTCATCCGAACCATGAAGTCGGCCTTGACCAAGCCCCGACAAATCTGGTGACATCGCCTAAGGATCGCCTATACTCGTGTCGTTATGAAGCGACTTCGCGATCTTTTCCGCTCCAGTGAGATGCTCAAGAACATCGTCACCCTGGTAAGCGGAACTGCCATCGCTCAAGTGTTCACCTTGCTGCTCCAAATCCCCTTGATGCGTCTATATAGTCCGAATGACTACGGCGCTTTCGCCGCCTTCGGGGCGGCCACTGGGATCATCATCGCTATCGCGGCCTTGCGCTTTGACCTCGCTATCATGCTCCCTAGTTCTGATGTCACCGCCCGGGTGGTGCGCAATCTCGCCTCCCGCTCGATCATTTTCGTTTCCCTGCTCGCCGGGGTGGCTGGTCTGATCGCTGGGCCTTGGTTCGCGGCCCGTTACAACGCTCCCTACCTGCGCTGGTGGCTACCGATCGGGGCCTTAACGATCTTTCTCACCGCCGAAGCGACAACGCGCCAATTTTGGCTTAATCGCCAGCAGGCCTACAAACCGATCGCCGCCAACCGGGTCCTCCAGACCCTGGCGGTTGGGGTCTTCCAGTTACTGCTCATCCTGCTCCTGCCTCGACTGATTGGCTGGTTGCGGCCAGCAGCCCAGGGTTGCACTTGCGGGTTCGTTCAACCGGGTTATCTAGGCTTGATCATCGGCGGCATCTTGGGCCTCGGCCTCGCCCTAGTCTGGATTGTGAGAAACACCCGCGATCTGCATAACCCCTTGCCGCCAGACGCTCCAACCATGTGGCAAGTCGCCAAGCGCTACCAAAAGATGCCGCTGTTAAACGGTCTGAATACGCTGGTTGATTCCGTAAGGTGGAATGGAATCTCTCTAATCATTCCGGCCATCGCTTCGGTAGCCAGCCTTGGTCAGTACAACCGGGCTCTGCTGATCGTCCAGGCTCCAGCGATGCTCATCCAAGGGGCCATCAACCAGGTCTTCTTCCAACGCTTAGCCCAAGCCAAACCGGGCGAGATGGGGCCCCTAGTGGCGAAAACCCTCCGCGGTCTAGCGCTGATCTCGCTGCCCACTTTCGCCCTAGTCGCCGTCATTGCCCCCTGGATCGTCCCCTTCGTCTTCGGCGAGCAGTGGGCGGAAGCTGGCTGGATCACCACCGCTTTCACCCCCTGGGCGGCGGTGCTCATCATGGCCTCCCCCGTCTCCACCGTCTTCGTCGTCACCGAAACCCAACAACGCTCCCTGGTCTTCGCGATCATCTACTGCGTCGTCTCAATCGGGGTGCTACTAATCAGCCCCTTCAAGTTCCTAACCACCCTCTGGCTCCTCAGCGGCACCATGGCCCTCCTCCTAGTCGTCCAACTGCTGATGGCCTGGCAGGTTATCCGAGCCTTCGACCGTACGGCCGAAGCGGACTCACCGTAAGCAAAGAGCGAAACCTGAGATGGGCCTAGATCGCATTTTGCATTGGCGATACTATTGTGGGCGTAGTCATTGGGGTCATGGAGGATTCATGCGTCGGTTTTCGGTTTTCGCTACGGTTTTTATGCTTGGTCTCGGTCTGGCTGGATGTAGTCCTCAGCCCGTTGAGACACCAACCCCAATAGACACCGCACCCACCACCGTGGCACCGTCGGTTTCCCTGGCTGATATCCTGCACGATCAGATAAGCGCCTTCTGTGTGTCGCAGTTCGACGCTGCACTAACCACCGCAGAAGAGTTCACCCACCCAACCTGGGGCTTGGCGGTAGTGGCAGGTTGCTTAAGCGACGCTGGGGC
This sequence comes from Propionibacteriaceae bacterium, assembly GCA_031260385.1. GTDB lineage: Bacteria > Actinomycetota > Actinomycetes > Propionibacteriales > Propionibacteriaceae > WQYJ01. The sequence continues at coordinate 10,662 of JAIRKB010000119.1, forward strand.
ATTCGCCGCCGTGGCGATGGATGCAACTGGCAACGTCCAGTGGACGAAGTCGAGTGCTGATGTGGTGTGGCCAAGCTCGACCCTGCCGACGCTCACGAAATACCAGCCCGCTTCCCCTGTCTTTGATGCTAGCGGTAATTTATATATTGAATACATGCAGAGTTCCAAGCCGGGGGTTGAGGTTCTGCGCCCAACCAACTCGGGCTTTGAAGTGGTCGCGCCCAGCGACATTGACTGGAACGCTCTGTATAACAGCGGTAGGTGGAATGAAGAAGGTTTCTGGGATATCCCGCTGTTTGCACCAGCCATACTAGATCGAGTTGGTGCCGACGGGTTCTACCGTGTTCGGATGGTCAACGACGACAAGCCGCACCCAACCCTGGTCTTTGTCTGGACCGGAGAAAAGTATGAAATGGGACGAGCTCCAGGGCAGTTCCTGTTCATCCGCGGGTCTGCTAGTGAAATTCAGATTGATATTGGTCCAGCGAAGAGCAGTGTGGTGTTGATAACCGTCTCCGGATCCGAAGTATCGCTGACTTACTGTGGCTCCCAGGGAATCTCGGTATTGCGCACGTGTACTTCCGGAATCGATGGCGGCCTTACAGCAGGGATGCTGCTCGGCGAGACTGGCGCCG
>JAIRKB010000133.1 GCA_031260385.1 Propionibacteriaceae bacterium
AACTTACAATCAATGTCGTGTCCCGCAATTTGATAGTCCAGCTTGTCTCCGTCACAGATGATGTCGCTGAACTCCCGTCGTAGGTTAATCTCAATCAGAGTGCCGAAGTGAGTCTTCTCGGTCTTATAGAGCTGAGTGACTGAGTATCGCCCGGTGTGCTCACCGTCGTAGAGCTGATCGAAAGTCTCACGAAACACCCGTGCGGCTCTGCTACCGTCGGGATCGGCAGCGACGATGGCATCGACAATTTCCACCAACTGAGCATCATGGAGAGTTGAGTGAGTCACCCGATCAGGCTATCAGCCACAGTGAGTTACCTATTCCCATATCGCCCAGGCGGTCCCTTTGATTATCATCCTGGCGCTCTAGCCTATTAAGGCGGGCTTCATCCCCGCATCCGGCTCAGGTGTAGCTGATCAGCCTTTCGGATGACCGTCCCACCGGGGACTTGGATGGCTTTTTGGCCGCGCCAATCGGTGATCAGAGCATCAACGGCGAGGATGTGGTCGCGGGTCGGGTCCGAACCGTGGTGGCGGAGCCAGGCGAGGATGACGCGGTGGCGGAGCGCTGGAGGCATCTCAGCGAGGGGGGCGATAGCCAGAGAGGGGGCGAGGTGCGGATCCCCAACCAGGGCGAGCGAGTCCAGGAGATCAGCGTCCTGGCGGCATAGGTCAGCGGTCCGCGCGAGCGCTTCGGGCAGCCCGGGCCCGAGCGTCTCATCCAGGAGGCCCATCGCTCGACGGAGGCGGGATCGGGCGTAAGCCGGATCACGATTAGTGGGGTCTTCCCACCAAACCAAGCCCCAATCCCGGCAGGCTTGCTCGGTATCTGCGCGGCGCATGGTGAGGAAGGGGCGTACGACATGATCGCGCGCTGCCGCCATCCCAGACAGTGAACGAGTGCCCGATCCCCGTGCCAACCCCAGTAGTACGGTCTCAGCCTGATCATCAAGGGTGTGCCCGGTGATGATAAGAGTGGGCTCCCCCTCACGCAAAGCCTGATAGCGCGCTGCTCGTGCCGCCGCTTCGATACCAATCCCCTGGTCGGCATCAACCGAAATCCGTACAACCTCGGCGGTAATACCCAGCGCTGCCGCCTGCTGGGCTGCCTGAGCAGCCACCTCACCAGAGCCCGCTTGAAGCTCGTGGTCAACCACTCGCGCAGTGATGACGACATTAGCGAGCGGGTATCCCTGTCGACGATCCCGCGCCCAAGCAAAAGCCGCAGTCAGCGCCAGCGAATCCGCCCCCCCGGACAATCCGATCCGGCACGCCTGAACGCCAGTAGCCGCCATCACCCCCGGAACAACCTCCTCCAGGGCCTGGACAAGCCTCAACTGTGTCTGGGTCAATGCCTTGCGCGCCATAGGCCAAGTCTAGACTTCATTCGCGATCAGGAGCGGGCGAGGAGGGCGGCGGCTTCGTCCATCCAGTAGACGGCACCTCCGTGATCGCCTAGTTGATCGAACATGAAGGAGAAGACGACGAGGGCGCCGGAGGTGGTTTGGGCGTAGCCGGTTAGGGTTCGCTCGTGGTCGTGGGTGCCGGTTTTGGCTCGGACTACGCCGCGAGCGGCGAAGGAGGAGGGGTCGTCGAAGCGGTCGGCGAGGGTGCCGGAGTAGCCAGCGACTGGGAGGCCGGCGAGGACATCGCCGAGGAGGGGGTCAGAGAAGGCGGCGCGGATGGCGGCGGCTAGGGCGCAGGCGGTGGTGCGGTTGGATAGGGACAGGCCGGAACCGTCGGAGACGGTCATTCCTTCGGTCCAGACTCCCCGGGAGACTAGGTAGTCAGCTAAGGCAGTACGCGCGCTGGCGTTGGAGCCATCGCCTCCGGCGGCGACACTGACGTGGCGGAAGAGGATTTCGGAGGCGAAGTTGTCGGAGCGTTGGAGAACTCGGTGGACGATTCGGCCGAGGGTAGCGGACTCGACGTAGCCTAGCTCGGTGGCGGCGCTGGGGGCGGTTTCGGCGCGAATGGAGGTGACGGTGATTCCGCGAGCGGTTAGTAGGTTAGCGAATTCGCGGGCGGCGACGAGCGAGGTGGATGAGTACATTCCGCTACCGCGAGAGTCAACCGACAGGGCGGCGATGGGAGCGACCTCTGGTTCCAGGTCGGCGGTCCAGTGGTTGTTCCAGCCTGGCCCAGCGAACAGGGTGTCGTCGTAGCCGAGGGTGACAGTCGTCCGTCCGGCGGCTTGCAGGCCAGCGACGGTTTGGTCGGCGAGATCATCAAGACGGTTGTGGCCGTTAAGAATCGGGGTGTAGCTGGTGAGATAGGGATCGCCTCCGCCGACAATCACGACGCCAGTCGAACTTGCGACGGTGGTGGTGGGGAAGCGATGGTTGGACCCGTAGGCGGATAGGACCGCCATCGCAGTGAGGACCTTCCACGACGAGGCGGGCACCTTCAAGACGTAACCTGGGGTGGCGGCGATTTCTTGACCGTTCAGATCGGTGACACAGTACGATAGGGCGCCAGCACCAGGGCGACCGAGGGCGGTCAGACCCTGGCGGATTTGTTCCGCATTAACAGTTTGGGCGGGGTTGACCCGGTCCAAACCGATCACGGGGGCAACGGCCGCCGGTGGTGGGTCAACATAGAGTGTGGCGTTAACGGTGGTGGGATGGGGAGGCAGGAGCCCGATATTCGAGACTGCCAAAATGGTGGCTCCAGCCGCCAGGCTGAGCGCGCACACCCCCGCCATGATCCGATTGGCCCAGCGGGTGGGTCGCGATGGTGGTTTCGAAGTCACTTTTGCGAGTTTGGTCCCCATTATTCCTCCTCGAAAATACTCTACCGTTATCTAGCCCATTGGACTGAACTGAAGGAACCGAACCTGCCAGATGCCTCGGATGCGTTGCCACAGGATCGCTCCCAGGAAGGACTCGGAGTCGCGCTTCAGTTTGTAGCGTAACAAGGTCAGATCACTGGCTAGATGATCAGCGCCGAGGATGTCTAGGTAGACCGGTCCTTGCAGGGTGGCTGGGCGAGCTAGCAGGGAACCTTTAGTTCGGATCAGGCCGCCGGGGAGATGGGCGACATAATCGGGGTGCATCAGTTCGCCGAGACGCTCCCGGTCGAGTTGGATCTCATCGCCGAGGAATTCGCGGGTTAGCTCGGTGAGCTCGACGACTAGGGCCGCCTCCGAGCGGTCAATGATGAGGGGCACGGGCAGGCTGAGCAAGTCCGGCTGGGCTAGCGCTATGACGGGAGGCTCTTGATCTAGTGGTAGTTCTTCGCTGGCGACCTGGACTGGTTCAGTCAGTTCCGATAGCGCTTGCTCGGTGACGATCGGCAGGGGGGCCTTGGAGAAACCGGGCCCGCTCGCTAGGGGGGTTCCTTGCTGATAAGCCGTGGCGGCCGCCCGAGCTAGTTCATCGGCCTTCTCGTTTAGCGGATGACCGCTGTGCCCGCGTACCCACTGGAATTGAACCCGCCGACCGGCTAACTCCTCATCAAGCTGCTTCAGTAAGTCCAGGTTGAGGACAGGTTTGTTATCGGCCTTACGCCAGCCGCGCTTCTTCCAACCCGGGATCCAGCGCGTACAACAGTTGATGACATATTGGGAGTCGCAGAGGATTCGCAGCCCCTCATCGGTTCCTTTGGTGGCGCGCAGCAGATCGAGCACGCTCATCAGCTCACCCATATTGTTGGTGCCTTTCGGCCAACCGCCCGCCGCCCAGTGAGCGTCGTCGATATACCAGGCCCAGCCACTGGGCCCCGGGTTCGCCAGCGATGAGCCGTCGGCTGCTGCAAGGATCACAAAACCATTGTCCCGAAAACTTCCGGCGAGCGCCAGACTCGTGTCCCTAAAACGACACTAGAGCGTTAGTACGAGGATCGAGATAGCGACGATGCCGACTAGGAGGCCAACCAGGCTGGCGAGGATGATGATCGCGCGTCTCTCGCGTTTGATCGACCGGGGAGGGTTGTCAGCGGCCGTAGAGATGACGCGATCTTCATCGGCTTCAGCGACACTTGACTTCGCTGCCTTGGCGGTCGCGGCATGTTGGTCGCGGAAGAGCGAGTCTGGCATGGCGGGGGCGGGACCCCAAGGATCGGCCGGTTCCTGGGTGGTAAAGACGGCGACCTCGGCTTCCGTACGCGCTGGAGCCGGATCGTCGAAGGCCCAGGCGGGCGGATCGAGCGGACTGGGGTCGGGACGCCAGGGGGCGGGGGCGGCCGTCGCGGGGTGGTCAAACCCGAGGTCCGGGAGCGGGGCCACCGGTGTTGGCGACCAAGAGGTGATCATCCCATTGGCGTCATACTGGGTGGCTGCGGGCGGGGTTGGTTCGGGGTGGCTACTTTGCCAAGGTGCGGAATCGGCGTCGTCGAACAGCCAACTCGGTTGCGGCGCGGGTTGCGCCGGGGGTTCCGGTTCGGGACGCCAAGGCGGGATCGCGGCGTCAGCTGGTGGCCGGTCTTGGGACCAGCGACTGGGGGCGGGGTCGTCTTGGAATTGTCTCAAGACGGCTTCGACCTCGCCAGCATCGGGCACCGAGGAGCCAAACAGTGAAGACCAGTCGGACGAATCGGGGGGATTAGTGGTCGGTGTCCACGGCGGCTCGACCGGGACAGGGTCCCGGTGGTACGAAGGGGTGGCCGGGGCGGGGGTGACCTTCGGTTCCTCGATCGGGGTGGGTGTGCCGTCGTGAGCCGAGAACCCATACCGCTCGGCGAAAAGGTCAAGCCGGGGTGGTGGTTCGCGATGTGGTGGTTCCGCCGGCGGGGGTGGCTCGCGGCGCAGCGGCTCGCGGTGGACCGGTTCCGGTCGTGGCGTTGGCGGCACATCCCTGAACAGAGACCCCGAATCAAAAGCCGGGGCCGGTGGGGATGGTGGCGCCG
>JAIRKB010000233.1 GCA_031260385.1 Propionibacteriaceae bacterium
GGCTCACCCGAAGTACGCCAGACCATCATCGACGGCAACCAATACTGGTGGAAATCCGGCGCCCCCGACAAGATCGCAGCCAGACAAGCCGCCCCTGGGCCGACTTCATGAACCAATCCCTACGCGACCTCCACCACCCCGACCACGAACCCGACGACATCATCTCACCTGCATCCTAATCGCACGTTAATCGCACGAAAATGAAGAATCCCCAGCCATTGTACTCTCTGACTAGGGATCTTTTGTGTGCTCCTGAGTTGTTCGACGTCGAACAATTCAGTCAACACTCAATCGCTCGCGGCTCACGAGCAAGCTCGCGATCACTCGCTCAATCGTGTCCGAGAGAGGACTTGAACCTCCACAGCCTTTACGGCCACTAGCACCTCAAGCTAGCGCGTCTACCTATTCCGCCACCCGGACCGAGTGTTGAATTCCAAACAGAGAGTATAACAGAACTAGCGTCGTGTTAGGGATGTTCTGGACAGGATCGGTGTGTGTGGAGCGCCTCGCTGCGTTATCGTCGGTCGACGGGCGCCCAGCCCGCCTCCCTCCTCCGCCTTGCGATCCACACCACACACACCGATCCTAACTATCCAGAACATCCCTAGCACGCCACTAGCCGACCTGCGTACCAACCAGAATACCGATGAGGTAGGTAATGGTCATCGCCAGCAGCCCACCGAAGACGTTCCGCCCGATTGCCTTGTAGGGCTTGGCGTAACCGAGCTTGGCGCTGATCAGGCCGGTGAGGGCTAGCGAGAGGGTGGCAGCGGCGACGGTGACCGGGATCCGCGCCGGATCGGGCACCAGCAGGATCGCGGCTAGCGGCAGGATCGACCCGGCGACGAAGGCGGTTAGCGAGGCGCCGGCGGCATGCCAGGGATTGGTGAACTCTTCGTGGTTGATCTTCAACTCGACTTCGGCGTGAGCAGCGAGCGCGTCATTGGCGGTCAGTTCCTGAGCGACCGTACGGGCGAGTTGGGGGGACAGTCCTTTGGCTTCATAGAAGTGGGCGAGTTCGGCCAACTCGGCTTCCGGGAATTGGTCGAGCTCAAGCTGCTCTTTGGCGATCAGGGCGGCTTCGGTGTCGCGCTGGGTGGAGACCGAGACGTATTCCCCGGTCGCCATCGATAGCGCGCCCGCGGCCAGGCCCGCCAAGCCGGCGGTCAGCAGGGCCCCCTGGCCCGCCCCGGCGGCAGCGACACCGATAACCAAGCCGGAGATGGCGACGATGCCGTCGTTGGCGCCGAGCACCCCGGCCCGCAGCCAGTTGAGGCGGCGCGAGTTATTCGAGGCTTGCTCGAGGTCGATGTGTACGGGCGCGACTTGGGGGGCTTGGCGGCCAGTCATGGACTCTCCTATCGGACGGGTGCCGGGCGGGTGCCGGGCGGCACAGGATCATTATACAGTTGCGAAACTGTTTAGGTGTACTTGGGGGTGGGCAAAGGGGACAGGCACTGTTGTCCACCCCCCGACTTGTCCACCCCCCGACTGATATTGTTGAATCATGGCCAGCCCACATATCGATGCCCCCACCGGGGAGCCGTCAGCCGAGGTCATCGCCGACGCCGCCGACACCTTCGCCTTGCTGGCATCCTCCCAACGCCTCCACCTGCTGTGGCTGCTGGCCCGCCAAGAACGCGATGTCACCACCCTGGCCGAAATCCTCGGCGCCTCCGTACCTCTCGTCAGCCAACACCTCGCCAAACTCCGCCTCGCCGGCTTGGTCTCCGCCCGCCGCGATGGCAAACGCCAGTTGTACGGCGTAGACGACCCCCACGTGGTCTCCCTAGTCGACCAAGCGATCGACCACCACGAAGACCTGCGAGCCCGGGTCTAGAGACATGAGAGACATGGGGACGGTCCTGATGTCTCTCCTTGTCGCACGCGTGTCGCGGCCGCCTGACGAGCAACAGGGATTTGTTTGGTATGTGAGCTTGGTGGACCACACTTTAGTTGGTGGCTAGGCTGTCCGGGATGACTAGACCTCCCAGCCCCCCTGATCGCGCCCGGGTTATCCGCCAGGCGTTGTCGGTGTCGGTGGCGACAGGGATGTACGGGGTGTCGTTCGGGGCCCTGGCGATCGCCGCCGGGCTAAACCTTTGGCAGACGATGGCGCTGTCGTTGCTGATGTTCACCGGGGGGTCGCAGTTCGCCCTGATTGGGGTGGTCGGCGCCGGTGGCACCCCCCTCGCCGCGATCGCGACTGCCGGTTTGCTGGGAGTGAGGAATGGGTTGTACGGGGCGCAGCTCGGTCCTCTATTGGGGTTTCGCGGCCTAAGAAGGATCGCCGCCGCCCACATCACCATCGACGAGTCCACCGCCGTCGCCACGGCGCAGACGACTCAGCCCTTGCGTCGTACGGGATTCTGGTGGGCAGGCCTCGGAGTCTTCATCGGCTGGAACACCATGACCCTGGTCGGGGCCCTGATCGGAAACGCCCTCGGCGACCCGAAAGCCTGGGGGCTCGACGCCGCAGCCGCCGCCGCCTTCCTGGGCCTACTCTGGCCCCGCCTAGCCAGCCGCAGCGCCCAGGCCTGTGCGGCAATCGCGGTTGTGATCGCCTGCGCCCTAATCCCCGTCGCCCCCGCCGGGGTGCCAGTCCTGGCCGCTGCCAGCGCCGCCATCCTGGTCGGCGCCTGGGAGGTCCGCCGCCATCCGAACAGCACCCCTCCCCCTCCCGAGATGCCCAACGGTGCGACCTCCCCTCCCGAAGTTTCCAACAGTGCAACCCACCCTCCCGAAGTTTCCAACAGTGCAACCCACCCTCCCGAAGTTTCCAACAGTGCAACCCACCCTCCCGCACTTTGCAACGGTGCCGCGCCCCCACCGGGGATGCCCGCCCACGACGCAACCCCCCCGG
>JAIRKB010000285.1 GCA_031260385.1 Propionibacteriaceae bacterium
ATGAGCGTCAGCAGGTCGACTCGGGCTAGCAAGTGACCGACATCCCCCAACGGGGGCATCGGATTGAGCACCAAGCCGATGTCACAACCACGCGCCTTGATTGCATCCATCACCCGGTAAGCGTTCCGGTTCAGCGTCTCCGCGTGAGGAGAGATGACATGGACGCCCGCCTCAACCAGCGGATCAATCCACTGCTGGGGGTGCTCAGTCATCAGGTGCGCATCCAGGGGGATCGTGGCGTAGGGCGCCAACGTTTTGACCCAATCGGGGCTTAGTGCCAGATTCGGCGCGAAATGGCCATCCATAATGTCGAGATGGAACCCATCAGCCAGGCCACTAAGCGATTCAATCTGCTCCGCCGGGTGCGCGAGATCGACACACATCAGCGAGACAAAGAACTTCGCTGGTTTCATTATCATCACCTTCCTCGCGTCAGCGACCACTTCGGGGCCCGAAGAACCGGTCGAGGGTGACAGCCAAGATAATTAGGGCACCCATGGCGATCTGCTGGTAGTACGCCGACACACCGACCATGTTGAGGCCATTGTTGATCGTGGCGATGATCAGACCCCCGACTAGTACCTTCCAGATGACGCCTTCTCCGCCGAAGAAGCTCGTACCACCGATAATGACGGCGGCGATGGCGTAGGTTTCGTATCCGGTCCCAGCATTGGGTTCCGCTGACCCCAGCCGTGCGATATTGACCGCGCCGGCTAGAGCAGCGCAGATCCCCGAGATCGTGAAGGCGAGCAAGGTGTGCCGGGTGATATTGATGCCGGCGTACCACGCTGCTTGGGGGTTGCCACCCATGGCGTAGAGGTTTCGGCCAGCCTTCGTTCTGGTTGTGAAAAATATCAGGAAGCCGGCAAGTATGAGGATCAGGATCAACGATGTGGGGACCACTGTGAACAGGCGCCCGCTGATCACCCGGGAATACATGGCGTTACTGACTGGCACGGCGCGGGCATTACTCAAGACCCAGGTGGTTCCGCGCAAGATGGCCATCGTGCCCAAGGTGATGATAAAGGGCGGCAGTTTCGTTGCGCTGATCAGCAGGCCGTTGAGAAAGCCTGCTAGGCCTCCACTGAGCACACCCATTAGCATTGCCATGGGCCACGGTAGCCCAGTGCCGATCAGTTGCGCGGTGATGACCCCCGATAAAGCCATCACTGACCCCACGGACAAGTCGATGCCGGCCAAGAGAATCGCAAAGAACTCCCCACAGGCGAGCAAGATGGTAACCGAACCCTGATCGACGATCTGCAACATGTTGCGTCCAGACATGAAGATCGGTTCCACTAAAGAGAAGACGGCGATCATCAGCACAAGGATGGCTACAGTCGAGTATCTTCCCCACAGGATTGTGAACTTGTCTCGGTTGCTACGCTGCCAAACGCTGGTGGTCTCGCTCATGGTTGCTCCTCACTTTGCTGTGTTCCTTTGTCCCAGGCTGATCCCAGCGCTGCTGCCCGGACTAATTTTTCTTCAGTCGCCTCGACCACTGGCATCACGGTGGCGATCCTGCCCTCGGAGAAGACCATGATGCGATCAGAGATCGCCATGATCTCGGGTAACTCCGAGGAGACGACTAGGACGCCGACACCGGCGTCTGCCAGGTCGCGCATGAGCGTATAGATCGCACTCTTGGTTCCAACATCGATGCCTTTGGTTGGCTCATCGAAAATAATGACTTCGCAACCGGCGGTCAGTTGGCGGCCGAGGAGGACTTTTTGCTGGTTACCACCTGATAATTCGATGATCCTCTGGTGAATATCCCGGCATTTAATGGACAGGTCTAGCACCTGTTCCTGCGCCCTATGTTGCTGATTACGGGGGTTGATCAGCCCGCCGAGCCCGCCCCAGAAAGAGGACTTCACATCCTGGCCAATGGCGATGTTCTGGCTAACCGAGAAGTTGTGAAAGAAGCCGGTGCCCTTGCGGTCTTCAGTGACCATCGCGATCCCGACCTTGATTGCGTCGTAGGGACGGCGGATCTTCAAAGTGCGGCCTTTGAGGGTAATGACCCCTGATCGCTTTGGTGCCGCGCCATAGATAGCGGCCATTAGTTCAGTACGCCCGGCACCCACCAGACCGGAAACCCCAAGAATCTCCCCCGCATATAGAGTGAAGGAGATATCTCGGACCTTGCCATCGGAACGTGTCAGGTTTGAGACCTCCAACACCGGTTCGGCTGAACCGCGCATATCGGCATGATTCGAGAGGTACTTGCTTTTCAGTTCCCGTCCGACCATCAGTTGGACGAGCAGATCGATGGTACATTCTCCGATCGGTAGAGTGCCCACCGCCGCACCATCCTTGAGGATAGTCACCCGATCAGCCAGGGCCATGACTTCGTTTAGTTTGTGACTGATGAAGACAACGGCGGTTCCGTTATCGCGGAGTCGGCCAACGATGGTAAACAACCGATCAACCTCCTCTTCAACCAGCGAAGAGGTTGGTTCGTCCATCACAATGACGCGCGCTCCGAAAGCTAAAGACTTAGCGATCTCAACCAGTTGCTTTTCGGAAATCGACAGGGCGCGGACCACGGTGTTCGGTGATCGATTCAGACCGACCATCTCGAGTAGCTCCCTCGAACGGGCCCGCATTGCGGGGTAATCCAGCACCGACACCCCGAAGACCTTGGTGGTGAGTAGGCGACCAACAAAGATGTTCTCCAGGATGGACAATTGGGGGACGAGACTGAGTTCTTGATAGATGATACTGATTCCGGCGTCCGCTGATTGCTTGGTAGTCAGGTGATTGTAGGTGTCGCCATTGATAGCAATCGAACCCGATGTCGGTGTGTAAGCGCCAGAAAGAATCTTCATCAGGGTGGACTTTCCGGCGCCATTCTCTCCCAGTAGGGCGTGAATTTCCCCTGCCTGAATCTCGAATGAGATATCTCGTAACGCCGGCACGCCCGAAAACTCTTTGGTTATGTGATCCATGGAAACGAGGCACTCCACAACGGCCTCCTTATCGATGTCATTGTGCGGCGAGTTGCCGCCCGGTGATACCCAGTCAATCTGCCTTGGTTGGAGCCCTGGTGCCGGGGTGGCCCGACTTGACAGGGCCCCAACCAAGGAGCAGTTTCAGAGGCGGTCAGTTACCCATTGTCCTTAGTGATAAGAACAGGGGGAACGTAATTTGTCACGGGATCAGCGTCGACATCAATCGGGTTTCCGTCGGTGACCAGTTGAAGCAATAGGCCAACCGCTTGGGCGCCGACTCCAGACGAGTCCTGCTTGACGGTCGCTCCCAGCGAACCGGCTTTGACAGAGTCGATGGCATCGGAGTTGCCGTCTGTGCCGACCACCATCACATTGGCTCCTGCATCCTCGACGGCTTTCTGCGCACCCATTGCCATGGTGTCATTGGCGCAGTAGATCGCCTTGAGATTGGGATACCGGCTCAAGTAGCTCTGCGCTAGGTTATAAGCCTTTGTCGCGTCCCAATCAGCAGGCTGAGAAGCCACAATTGTATAACCGGCAGCGTTGAAGGCTTCAGAAGATCCAGTCACGCGATCGGTGCCTGACTGCACACCAGCCTTACCCTCAATGATTGCGACTTCGAGGGCGCCTTGTCCGAGGGTGGTGATGATGTATTCGCCGGCGATCTTTCCAACTTCGATGTTGTCCGTGGTGACGAAGGCCTGAGCCGTTCCACCGAGCAACTTAAGGTTGTCCATATCGAACTTCTCATCAACATTGACGATGTAGATCCCCGCCTTGGTGGCCTCGGCAACAGCGTTGTTCATATTTACCGGTGAAATCGGAGCGATGCCGATGGCGGCGTACCCTTTTGCGATGGCGTTCTGGAGCAGGGTGACCTGTCCCTCGACGTCATCTTCAGACTGCCCGGCGTAGACGTCGAGTTGGATTCCCAATCTCGCGGCTTCCGCCTCAGCACCAGCCTTCATGTTCTGCCAGAACTCTGATGTCAGAGTCTTGAGGATTAAAGCATATTTCGGGGCGTCTGTGCTGCCTGGGTTTCCGGGGTCGCTTGGTGACGAGCACGCACCGAGGCTGACTGCGAGCGCCACGCCCATAATGGCGGTGACGAGTTTTCTATTAAACCTCACGGGGATGTCTCCTTTCGAATGTGGGTCTTGGTTGATCCTCCGTAGGTAGCACGATGATGTGCCGCTCCAGCGAAGTATCTCCAACTGAAGGCTATGATGAGGTGTTTTTGTCAGTCAATGACAGAATTATGCCTGTTGGCAGTCATTAAATGTTTGTTGTAAGGCAGAATACTAGCAATCCAGTTCCCTGCCAAAATCGCACCACGGGCCGTACTCTGGCGGGAGAGCCTCACAACACCTAGAGCGCAAGAGGGGCCAGTGGGATTGGATCAGAACGTGGCCATGACGCGGCGCAGGGACTCGGGGGACAACCCAGCATGGCGCGCGGCAACGAGGGCGCCGGCCAAGCCCGACTCCCCTAGTCGTGAGTGGCTGATCGACAGGTCGCGGGTGGTCAAAGGCCGGGCATGCCGATAGACGTAAGCTCGAATGCCGGAAAGGAGTTCATCGGTGACATTGGTCAGCTCACCACTGATCACCACCCGGCGGGGGTTGATGGTGTGACAGACCGTGGTGGTCATCGCGCCGAGGGTCTCGGCAGCCTGACGAACCACGGCGATGGCATCTGGTTGGTGGCGACGCACCATCTCGAGGAGTTGATCCAACTGGTCTGTCGATTGGTCGAAAAGGGAGGGGTTGCGCAGATGAAGGGTTCGAATCATGGACGGGACCGACGCTACCGCCTCAACGCAGCCCTCCATTCCGCAAGTGCACAAGGTATGAGCGGCTTCACAGACCTTGGTGTGGCCGATATCACCAGCTGAACCACTAAACCCATGAAAGACATGCCCGGTATGGTCGACAATCCCAGCGCCAACTCCGGTCCCGATCTTGATTGCGACAACGGGAAGCTGATCTGGTTCGAGGGTGGCAGCCTCGCCAATGGCCCGCAGCATCGCATCATTCTCCAGAATTGCCACCGCCCCAAACCGCTTCTGAAGTGTCAAGCTGATGGGGTACCCATCCCACCCCGGCATGATGTTCGGGTGGACCGCGACCCCACTGGGACCGTCGACACGAGCCGGGATACCGATGACGATACTCCTGACCTGGCGTGACTGCCCCACGCGTTCGAGATCCTCTTCGAGCTCACGGCAGAGCTGCCCGAGGACAACCTCTGGCCCATCCCTCACATCGATACGGTGAGAACGCCGTGCGATGACGCGCTGACCAAATTCGCCGATAGCCAAGTTGGCATGTAAGACGCCGAGATCAATCGCCAGCACTAACCCGGCCTCGCTGGAAAGGTCCAACTGTTCGGCTGGTCGCCCGCGGTTGAAGCGCTCCACTATGCCGCTATAGGTGAGCATCTTCTTGCGCACCAGGATATCCACATAGCTGGAGACCGTTGACCGGGCCAATCCCATTGCCGTAACCAAGGAGGCTTTGGTGGTGGCCTGCCCGGAGGCGACGAGTTGGCACAACACGGAGAGCATGGCCGGGGTGTCTGCTCGCCATACCCCTTTCGGTGGTGGCAGATGCAGGAGTGGGAACTGGGGAACACTCGCGTCGTAATTCATGATATCACCTCCATATTTATCACTGGCGTCAAGCAAAATAATGTCGTTGACTATACATAAACACCTTAACATACTGGGGCATGTACAGTCTTGGCGGATGTCAGGCTCGGTACAGCTTGGTACCGAATCAAGCACATTTCATTCTCGATGCCGGGGGCATCGATGACAAAGGAGGCACACTCTATGAAAAAAAGACCTATCCGGGCATTGGCGGTCGTGGCCGGCATTGCCCTGCTTAGTATGGCATTGGTAAATGTCATACCCTCAGCGGTGGCCGCTCCAGCGAACATTGCCGCCACCTATCTGACCGACTTGCAAACTGATGGAAAGATCGATTCACTCGGTTCTGATGCGGCAAACCCGATTCTGTCTTGGAAATGGAAGTCCTATCAGGGTGGGTTTATCCAGGAGTCCTACCGGGTCACAGTCACCAGTGAAGGTGGGGCTCTGGTCTGGGACACCGGAGTCGTAACATCATCGATAAATTCTGTGATGTACGCCGGGTCGGCGCTCGCAGCAGGCACGCGATACACCTGGGAGGTGACCGCGACTGATATATGGGACAACTCATACACGAAGGCGGCATGGTTCGAGACCGGTTTGATGCTTACCAACGCGACTACATTGGGAAGCAACTCAGCCGGCGCCGAAGCGCAGTGGATTGGTACGGCCACCCGTACCCTCGACGCTGTTACCGCCGGCACCTACGATCTGTCAGCGACGATCGAGTTCCTATCTGGTAGCACAAAAGCGGCAGTCATTGTCTCAGCGGACGACTTTGAGATGCTCAACGCTAACTTCAACCACCGGGGATCGGAAGCGAAGGCTGGCAGTTCCTACGTCAAGTACGAGGTCGATCTCAATGGGACCTGCGGTACCAACGTCGGTGTTCCCGTTCTGAATGTCTACCTGGTCGGAATGCAGCGCGATTCGGCGAACTCGCCGGACGCGGTGGATGCCTGCGGTCGGATCACTAATGTGACCTCAGCTGCAACCTCAGTCACACTGCGGCTCAATGCGACTTCGACAGCGTCACGACCGGTTCCCTCCGTCAACGGCACAAATGTCACAGGCGCCAACCCACAGTTGAGTTATGGCCCAGGCGGCATGAACCAGGAGTACCCACATCTGTCTCAGATCGGCTTCGCTACCAATGCCGGGCAGAGCGCACGGTTCACCAATATCACGCTGACCGACACCGGCACCAACTACAAGGATGTGCTGTTCTCTGACACGGTGGGGGCGACTTACTCGATCTGGGCAGGAAAACCCAATGTGACCGTGACGTCATCGTCTGTAACGGTAGGCAGCCCGACTAGTGCCGTAATGGCCTACGCCGATCCGTCCTTTGGTTCGGAAACGATGCTGCGCAAGGAGTTTACCGCTGCGGCTTCACCAATCGTGTCAGCGCGGGTTTACGCCAGCGCGAAGGGGGCATATGACCTCTATGTCAACGGCAAACTGTACACCGCTGATGAGTTCTACAATCCCGGTAACACCGACTTCCTGACGACCTTCGGCTATGAGACCTGGGATGTGACTGATTCGATGAAGGCTGGCGCCAATGTGGTTGGCGTGCAACTGTCGAATGGGTTCTGGTCTGGGCGGGTGTCCTACTTCGAGCCCTACAACTACTATGCCGCCACCGAAGCCTTCCAGGCGCTGATCGTGGTCACTCACGCTGATGGCAGCACTGAGAAGATCGTCACGGATAACACCTGGCAGTTATATCTCGATGGCCCATTGGTCTATGGTTCCCAGATGAATGGTGAGCGCTACGATGCTACCAAGGAGGTTCCCGGTTGGAGCGAACCAAACTTCAGTGGATCCTGGCCTAACGCCGAGTTACACAACCCCGGTCGTGCGACCTGGAACGCGGTCTTCTCGACGCGTATCGACAAGCCCGTGCGGGTCGTCTCTGTTGACACGGCCAAGTCTGTGGCGGAGAGCGCGAACAACAATATCGCCACCAACAATAATCAGAAGTCCTTTATCTACGATATGGGCCGCGATACAGCTGGTGCGCCGCGCGTCACCATTCCGGCTGGAGTGTTGAGCGAAGGAACTGTGGTCACCATGCGCTATGGCCAGGTGATGTACCCGAATTATCCACAGTTCCGTCCTGGCGGGGCCGTCGATCAAAACGGCGTCGTCGGCACCTTGTACGCCGATAACTACACAGTTCACATGAACAACGACTTCTATATCGCCAAGGCCGCTGACGCAGCGGGTGTGGTGATCGAGGTCACTTCTAGCACTCACTGCTTCCAGTTCTTCGAGATCACCATTGAAGGCTACAACCGGGCGCTACCGCTAGCTAATGTGCAAAAGCGCGAGGTTTCCTCTTCGGCGACCGAAGCGACGTTCACCAGTTCGAACCCGCTGGTTAACCAGTTGTGGCAGAACATCACCAACACCATGCGCACCAATGAAGTGTCCTATCCAACCGACAACTACACCCGTGAGCGGGTTGGCTGGATGGCTGACGGCAATGTGGTGGCCGAAACCGCTTTCGGTCTTCAGGAAGACGCGATCCTGCTCTACTACCAGTGGCTGCGCGCGATCCGTACCTGCATCGGGACCGACGGTGGCCCTCAGGAATACTGCCCGACCTTCCCGACCTACAATGCCACCACGGGCGTGATCACTAAATCGGCCAGTG
>JAIRKB010000315.1 GCA_031260385.1 Propionibacteriaceae bacterium
TTTTTCTTGATCGTCGTGATGGTCTGGATCCAAGCCGGATTCGCTATGACCGTACTATCCGCTGCCATCAAAGCGATCCCGGACGAAATCCATGAAGCCGCCCAGATCGACGGGGTGACGCGCTGGGCAATGTTTAGGCAGGTGACCGTGCCGATGATTCGCCCTTCGATCGTCGTGGTGCTCACCACCGTGGCGATGACGAGCCTGAAGGCCTTTGATGTTGTCCGCACGATGACGGCTGGCAACTATGACACCTCGGTGATCGCCAACGAGTTCTACACCCAGTCTTTTAAATACCAAAATCGTGGTCTCGGCGCCGCGCTGGCCGTACTCCTGTTTATCGTGATCGCGCCACTAATCGTCTACAACGCCCGCCAGCTGAAAAGGGCGGAGGATGTCCGATGAACCCCTCCAGCAACGCCGTAAAGCTAACCCACCTGGCCCAAGCCAAGAAGAAATTGTCGTCACCGTGGGCCTCCGTACTCGCCATCGCGATCGCGATCACCTGGACGATCCCAACCTTCGGTCTAGCGGTCACCAGTTTCCGCGACGACCGGCGGTCGATCACCACCACCGGTTGGTGGGAAGCCCTCCTGCCCAAGAATTGGGCTGGCTTTGGGGTGGCGAACTATGAGACCGCCCTGGGGCCGCAAAACAATCTCGGCAACTATTTCGTCAACTCCTTTGTGGTGACGATTCCTTCGGTGCTCATCCCGATCGCCCTCGCCCTGCTCGCCGCCTATGCCTTTGCCTGGGTGGACTTCCGGGGGCGCAATATCTTGTTCATTGCCGTCTTCTCCCTCCAGGTCGTCCCGATTCAGGTGACGATGATTCCCTTACTTAGCCAGTATGTAAAGTGGGGACTGAACGGGACTTACTGGGTGCTCTGGCTCTCCCACACCATGTTTGGGTTGCCGTTAGCGATCTTCCTCCTCCACAACTTCATGCGGGAGATCCCGCGCGAACTAGTCGAAGCGGCGCGCGTAGACGGGGCCGGTCATGTGGGGATCTTCTTTAGGGTCGTGCTGCCGCTGATGACGCCAGCGATCGCTTCGTTCGGGATCTTCCAGTTCCTCTGGGTCTGGAATGATCTGCTGGTGGCCTTGGCGTTCGCTGGGAATACTCCGGATGTCGCACCGCTAACGGCGCGCCTCGCCGACATGGTCGGCTCGCGCGGATCGGCTTGGCATTTGCTCAGTGCCGGGGCGTTCATTTCGATGGTGGTCCCAATGGTCGTTTTCCTGGCCTTGCAACGGTTCTTTGTCCGCGGCCTGCTCGCGGGATCGGTGAAGGGGTGAAGATGTCTACGAGTGCCATGGCCCGCTTGGACCTAGACGGATGGTTATTTGATCTCGATGGGGTCCTCGCTCCCACCGCCGTACTCCATATGGCGGCCTGGCAGGAGCTATTTGATGAGGTCTTCGTGGCGGAGGGTTGGGGACCGGCTTATCGCGCGGCGGACTATTACGCCCTCGTGGACGGGCGGTCCCGTTACGACGGGGTTCAGGCGGTGATCCAGTCACGCGGTCAGTCCTGGCCGTGGGGTGATCCGAGCGATGAGGGTGACGTTCGTACGGTTTGCGGGCTAGCCAATCGCAAAAACTGTCTCTTTCAAGGGCAATTGGCGGCGGCTGGTGTGTCGGCCTACCCGGGAACTAGTGGCGTTCTGGAGGCGCTGCGCCGGGCTGGCAAGCGGTTAGCGGTGGTGTCCAGTTCGCGAAATGCTGGGGAGGTCTTGGCGGCTGCCGGGTTAGCCCAGTTCTTCGCGCTAGTGGTGGACGGTCGGTTAGCCGAAGAGCGGGTCCTACCGGGAAAGCCAGCTCCCGACACCTTTTGGTATGCCGCCCGGGAACTCGGGCTCACCGCTGCTCGCTGTGTGGTGATCGAAGACGCTGTCGCCGGGGTGGGCGCTGGACGGGCGGGCGGATTCGGCCTGGTCGTTGGGGTTGACCGGGGAGCGGGGGCGCGGGCGCTGTTTAATGCCGGGGCGGGGCAGGTAGTCACCGACTTGAGTGAGCTTCTCGAACCGATGGTGGGAATCAGATCGTGAATGAGACCCAGATGAATGAGGGGATAGCTTGGCTGAGCGACCCCTTGGATCGAGAGCGTTACCCGGCTGATCCCTGGCGGTTAATCCAGCGCTGGGTTCCGGGGGATTCCTTGGTCGAGCCGAGCGAGTCCGCGACCCTGTTCTCAGTGGCCAATGGCTATCTTGGCTTGCGGGGAGCATGGGGGCCGGAGCGCTGGGTCTATCTCAACGGTTTCCACGAAACCTATCGAATCCAACACGCCGAGAACGCCTATGGCTTCGCCACCGTTGGTCAGGTGATTCAACCGGTGCCGGACGCGACCTTCTTTGAGATTCGGATTAACGGCTTGGCCTTGATCAGTCGTACGGGTGCGCTGCGCAGCGATGCCAGTTTGGTGGCCCGCGAACAGGTGGTTGATTGGCGTTCCGGGGTGGCGACCTTGACTGACACCTGGAGGGTTGGTGACCTTGAGGTTCGGGTGGTGGTCAGCCGAATGGCGGCGCTCTTTGAGGCGCACTTGGCGGTGGCAACCTGCTCGGTGACCACCGATGCTGACTGCCGGATTGAACTGGTTGCACCCCTGACGAGTGCGGGCCCGGCCGAGGAAGCGAGCGCTGATCCCCGGGTCGGGGAGCGGGCCGTTGGTGGAGGGTTGGACTCGGGTGGGGTGTGGACCCGTGACACCACCACCTACTCCTCACAGCGCTGCCGGAACTCGGGGCTCTCGGTCGTGGTTGGGGTTCGCACCCAAGCCGCTGGCGGCCGGGTGCACACTGATGCCGATGGCACGACGCGGGTTGAGTTTCCCATCGGTACTGAGGCGGAGGCGGTGCGCTATATCGCTTATCATGCCGATCTCGTGCCGCCTATCGGGGTGGTCGCTGGGTTGGCGGTGACGGAAATGGATAGTCGGGCAATGCTGGCGACCCATTGCACTCAGACAATCGAACAAGCTCACCAGTTGGGGGTTGACGAGCTGTGGCGACGCCAGGCGGCCTACCTTGCTGACTTCTGGAGACGCTCGGATGTGGTGGTCGGGACGGAAGCCGGTTTTCAACAGGCGGTGCGTTGGTCAATCTTTCAGTTAGCCCAGGTGTCAGCCCAGGTGGACGGGCACGGGATCGCTGCCAAGGGTCTTAGCGGATCGGGTTACTCGGGGCACTACTTTTGGGATACTGAGATCTTTGTCCTGCCTTTTTTGACCTATACCAACCCGGAGGCGGCCCGTAGTGTGCTCGCCTATCGCCAGGCGATGCTTCCGGCGGCGCGCCAACGGGCGAAGACGATGAGCCTTAAGGGGGCCTTGTTTCCCTGGCGGACGATCAATGGCGAGGAAGCCTCGGCCTACTACCCGGCGGGTACGGCGCAATATCACCTTAACGCCGATATTGCTTATGCTGTTCGCCAATATCTTGGGGTGACTGACGACCAACAGTTCGGGGCAGATCAGGGTTTGCAGATTCTGATTGAGACCGCTCGTATGTGGGCTGACATGGGGTTTTACGGCGCTGACGGGTATTTCCACATCCACGGGGTCACCGGGCCCGACGAGTATAGTGCGGTGGTCGATGACAACTACTACACCAACGCCATGGCCCGGTTCAACCTGCTGGCAGCCGCCCAAGCCTGCGAGGAGATTGGCTGGCCGGTCGTACTCGAAAAGGGGCTTGGGGCTGACACCTCGGAGGTTGCCGCTTGGCGGGAGGCGGCTAGGCAGATGTACCTGCCGTGGGACCGGGACCGGGGGGTCCATCCCCAGGACGCCGCCTTCTTGGGTCGCCAGCCCTGGAGGTTCGAGCCGGTGGACTCACAGCCCTTGCTTTTGCGCTATCACCCCTTGGTGATTTACCGGCATCAGGTTCTCAAGCAGACCGACCTCGTCCTGGCGCTGCACCTGCTCTCCGATCAGTTCACCGACGAGGAAAAGCGGGCCGATTTCGAGTTCTATAATCCGCTTACCACTGGAGACTCGACGCTGTCGGGATGTACCCAAGCGGTGATCGCCGCTGAGCTTGGGCAAACCGACCAGGCTTTGTCTTACCTCGAATCGGCGTTGTTTGTTGACCTTGCTAACACCCATGGGAACACTGGCGATGGAGTGCACGTCGCCAATGCTGGCGGAGTGTGGAGCGCCCTGGTTGCTGGTTTCGGCGGGTTACGCGACTCGGGGGGTCACTATCGACTCGACCCCCCTGATCTTCCTGCCGCCTGGCGGTCCCTGCAATTCACCTTGCAATTACGTGGTTCGCTGGTGAAGGTCCAGTTGAGCCATCGGTCGATCACCTTGGACCTCCTCGCTGGGGATGATGTGGCGCTTCCCGTACTAGGACAAATCGTACGGCTGAGTGCTGACGACCGGAGTTGGCAAGGCGAGAGGCTTAGGAGTTAACGCGCGGGCCCGTCGAGGTCCGGCGCACCAGGTGGGTGTCAAAGATCAGTTCCCGGGGTTCATCATCCGGAGCATCTAGGCAGGCCAGAAGGTATTCGGCCGCCCGGGCGCCTTGGTCGTGGATCGGTTGGACTACCGTCGTAAGGCCGAAAAACTCACTTAGTTCGTGGCCGTCGAGTCCGACCACCGACACCTCACGACCAATCGTTAACTCCCGGTCGCGGACGGCCTGGGTGACGCCGATAGCGGCTTCGTCCGAGGCGGCGAAAATTGCGCTGATGTCGGGACGACGCTCCAATAGCAGTTGGGTGGCATGGTAACCACCGGTCGCCGAGAGGTCACTTGGTTGGTCCAGGGTTGAAGAAGTCTCCAGGCCATGGCTTGCGAGGGTCTGGCGCCAACCCTCGCGGCGCCGCGATGTCGGCGTCGCTGGATGGTTGTCGGTGGCGTAACCCGAGACGTGCCCGCTCGTGGTGTGTCCGAGATCGATCAGGTGGGTGGTCGCCAGCGCGGCG